>CAKZIH010000087.1 GCA_936931335.1 uncultured Nostocoides sp.
AACCAGGGCGGTCGGTAGCCGCAGACCGCGGCGGCCGCATACGGCCACGACGGCCGCGGCCACACCAAGGAGCCCGCCGAGCGCCAGCAATGGCAGCAGGCTGGCCCGAACGTCGCTGAGATAGCGCCCGGACAGGCCGAGCGCCGCGGCCCCTGCGAGTAGCGCCCCGCCGGCCAGCCCAATCAGCAGCGGCCGGGGCCAACGGGTCCGCTGCACGATGCCGAGGGCGGCGACCGGAAGCACGAGGATGATTTCCCGCAGCCCGTCGATGCGCATGAGCACCGTGCCCCCGATGAGCAGGCCGGCGATGAGCGCGAGCCGCGTGGCCCCGCGCCGATCCTCGTGCTCCTCCCCCGGTCTATCCCGAGGTCGCTCCCGCGGTTGCTCGCCCTGTGCGGCAAGGGTCCAGGCCAGCAGACCCGCGGCGAGGGTGAGCAGGGCGAGGGGTTCGGAGTAGGTCGAGCGGGCGGTATGCACGATGGGGAAGGCGAGGCCCACTCCCAGGGCCGCGATGACCCCCCACCAGCCGCCCAGGGTGATCGCCACCAGCAGCCCGATGGCCAGGATCGCGGCGGCGCTGACCCAGGCCGGCAAGACGACGATCGTTTCCAGGCCGCCGGCCCAGCGCCCGAGTGAGTACACCGCGGCCGGGCCGATGACGAACTGCGGCTGCACGCTTGGCTGCGCCGCAGTCCCGGTTTGGTAGAAGGCGGGTGCGGCCAGGGTGATGCCGTCGATCCGCAGCGATGCGGGGGCACCGATGCTCACCGGGTCCACCTCGATGATTCGAGATCCGCTGTCCGCCAAGGCAATCGCCGCCTGGAGGTTGCTGCCGGAGTCGCGCCGCGGCAGGACTTGTTCGCTATGGGTGGCCTGGAGCCACAGGCCCAGCGCAGCGGCGAGCGCAAGCAGCGCCACGGTCGGCGCGGTGCCCAGCCGGGCCAGGGGCAGGCCACGCGTCATACCGGCGCCACCGGCAAGCACCAGCAGCGCCAGCGGGACAACGAGCGCGGGTCGCCACCAGCCGAGCGCTCCCAGGCCGGCCGCGAGCGCGGCGATGCCGAGCACCAGGAGTGCGACGAGCAGCACGCCGCGCTGCGCCGCGGCGCCGAGCCACCCGCGCACCCCCGAACTGCCCGCGGCCGTATGCACGATCGGTCAACCTACCGCCACCGCGGACCAGCGCCGGCACACCTAGGGTTGGCGGGTGCGCGTCGACGAACTGCTGCCCACGCTGCTGCGCAGCGACCCGGCCCGACCCCGGATCACCTGTTATGACGATGGCTCGGGTGAACGCATCGAACTGTCCGGCCGGGTCCTGAACAACTGGGTCGCCAAGGCCGCGAACCTGCTTCAGGACGAGTTCGATGCCGGCCCGGGCACGCGCATCCGGCTCGACCTGCCGCCGCACTGGCGCACCGCATACTGGGCGCTGGCCGGATGGGCGGTCGGCGCGACGCTCGACCTGAGCGACGCCGAACCGGATGTGCTGGTCAGCGCCGATCCCGCCGCCGCTGCGGACTCCGGCGCGGACGGTCGAGTCGTTGTCACCCTGGCCGCGCTCGCCCGAGGCGCCGCGGTCCCGCTGGAGCCGGGGGTCATGGACGAGGCCCGGGAACTGGCCGGCTACCCCGACCAGTTCTCCGCCTGGGCGCGCGCCGGCGACACCGACCTCGCCCTGGTGCCGCCCGCCGGCACCGCCCCCTTGCCGTATGCCGTGACCCCGCCCAGCCACCCGGAGCTCACGCCGGCCACCTCAGGGTCCGGCACGCCGGGGGCCCGGGTGCACCTCACCGCTTCCCGCACAGCCGGCGGGCTGGCGACAGCGGACTTCCTGGCCCTGCTGGTGGCCACCTATGCCGCCGATGGCTCACTGGTGCTCAGCCTCGACCCGGACCCGCAGGCCCTCGCGGCGCGGGTGGAGGCCGAGGGCGTGACCGAGTCCCGTTGAGGTCCCCAAGCGCCGATCGAGCGGTGCTCGGAAACCCGAACGGCCGCCCGCCCAAGCCAGGTACGGGTCGGTGGCCGCCTGGGTCAGTTCGGCCTCAGCGGATCGCGGCGACGTCGATCTCGGGCAGCTCGCGTTCCAACTGCGCCATCCGTCGACGCGAACGCAGCTCCTCATCCAGCGCCGCCCAGGTGAGCTCCCGGATCACCCCGGTCTGCGCGAGGCGATATTTGCCCTGCACGCGCTTGACCGCCGCTTGGGTGCCCGGCCCGAACTCGCCATCCTGGCTCACCCGCAACGCCCGCTGGGCGTCCTTGACGGCCTGACCGCTCATGCCCTGCCGCAGCACGACGCTCTGGCGGTATTTGATCAGCGGGTACTGCAGCTTCTCCATCTGGTTCCACACGCCGCGGTTGACCCGACCGGTGACGTCGAGGTCCCACTTGTCCTGGAACTTGCGGACCGCGCTCGCCGTCATCGGCCCGTACTCCCCGTCCACGTCGACGCCGGGCAGATTGGACTGGGCCAGCCGCACCGCGGACCCGGCGGAACCCACCTTGAGCAGCACGCTCTTGACCTTGGTGAACTCGGTGTCCTCATCGACCAGCGGCCCGGTGCCGCCGCCACCCCCACCGGAGCAGTTCGCCAGGCTGGCGCTCGTCAGCGCCTTCCCGGTCCACCAACTGGTGCGTTTGCACGCCCCATCCCAGGCGAAGCTGAAGTGGATGTGGTCGGTATGCGGCACCGACCCCGTGTAGGGCACCCAGGTCTCCGGGTTGCGGTAGGACTTCCAGGCCTTGCCATTCCAGATGATCAGCATCAGCCCAAACCGGCGCGCATTGGCGCCGTAGTTGCCCTTGCTATCCGGCGCGGTGAGCCACTTGGTGACCGCGTCGGCGATCTCCTTGTCCGCCGCGTCGTTCACATCGAGCATCCAGTCGACGGCCCGGCCGTCGTAATGCTGACTGTCGTCCCCGGCGCAGGAACGCACCGTGCCGTAGTCGTGCCGGTTGTAGTGCTGTGCCATCAGCGCGCCGAAGTAGGCCACCCCGGGCGTCGGGCTTGAGACGCAGGTGGTCGTTTCCTGATAGGACGGGATGAGGATGTCCAGGGACGACGGCGGGGTCACCGGGGGCTTCGGCGGGGCGGGGACCGCGGCATTCGCCGCTGCGGGCACGGCGAGCGCCAGCGCGGCGAGGGCAGCGGTGAGTATGGGGCGGGGGCGAGTGGGCATGGGGGGATCTCCTGCAGTGCGGCCGGCGCGGCGCGCCGGGTCGTATGCGGTAGGGGGCGCCTGCTCGACGCCGGCCCGCCATACCGGCGGGCGTCTCATTTGTCCCATGCGTCACACGAAAACGCAAGCATCCGGCCCCCGCCCGGGGGTCTCGCACCGCCGAATGGCGCGCTGGCCCGCGGTTGTCGGTGAAGCGCAATAGAGTCCTGGACCATGGACAAGGTCGTCTCCAGTGCCGCTGCGGCGGTCGCCGATATCCCCAGTGGAGCCACCCTCGCCGTGGGCGGGTTCGGGCTGTGCGGCATACCCAGCGTGCTCATCGCGGCCCTGCACGACGCCGGCGTGGATGACCTCAAGGTAGTCAGCAATAACTGCGGCGTCGACGACTGGGGCCTGGGAATCCTCTTGCACGACAAGCGGATCAGCAAGATGACCGGGTCCTATGTCGGGGAGAACAAGGAGTTCGAGCGGCAGTTCCTCTCCGGAGAGCTCGAGGTCGAGCTCACCCCCCAGGGCACGCTCGCGGAGAAGCTGCGGGCCGGGGGGTCCGGCATACCGGCGTTCTATACGGCCACCGGCGTGGGCACCCAGATCGCCGAGGGCGGGCTGCCGCTGCGGTATGCCGCGGACGGCACCATCGCCAAGGCCTCCCAACCCAAGCCGACCCAGGAGTTCACGGTCCGCGGGGAACGCCGCACCTACGTCCTCGAGGAGTCCATCGTTACCGACTTCGCGTTGGTGCGCGCCTGGCGCGGGGACCGGCACGGCAACCTGGTCTTCCGGTCCAGTGCCCGCAATTTCAACCCCCTCGCCGCCATGGCCGGCGCGGTGACCATCGCCGAGGTAGAGGAATTGGTGGAGCCCGGCGAGCTGGACCCGGACGGCATCCATCTGCCGAGCATCTTTGTGCAGCGGGTCGTGCCGCTGAGCGCCGAGCAAGCCCAGATCAAGCGCATCGAACGGCGCACCACCCGCCCCCGCCCGGGCACTGACACCGCCACGGAGGCCTGAGCCATGCCCCTGACCCGCGATGAGATGGCCGCTCGCGCCGCCCGGGAGCTCGCTGACGGTGACTACGTCAACCTCGGGATCGGGCTGCCCACCCTGGTCCCCAATCACGTCGCCGACGACGTGGAGATCGTGCTGCAGTCCGAGAACGGGCTGCTCGGCGTGGGTGCCTATCCGTATGCCGGCGACGAGGACCCCGATCTGATCAACGCCGGCAAGGAGACCGTGACCCTGCGCCGCGGCGCCAGCGTCTTCGACTCCGCCACCAGCTTCGGGATGATCCGCGGCGGCAAGGTGGACGCCGCCATCCTCGGGGCGATGCAGGTCTCGGTCGCCGGGGATATCGCCAACTGGATGATCCCCGGCAAGATGGTCAAGGGCATGGGCGGGGCGATGGACCTGGTGCACGGCGCCCGCAAGGTGATCGTGTTGATGGAGCATGTCGCCAAGGACGGCTCGCACAAGATCCTCGAGGAGTGCTCCCTGCCGTTGACCGGCAAGCGCGTGGTGCACCGGATCATCACCGACCTATGTGTCCTGGATGTCACCGAGGACGGCCTGGTGCTGCGCGAACTTGCGCCGGGCGTGACTCAGGAGCAGGTGCGGGCGGCGACCGGAGCGGCATACCGGGTCGAGCTGGAACCCGATCAGCCGTTGGATCCGGCCGCCGGCTGATCCGTCGGAGCCGCCGCCGGAAGCCGTCGCCTCACCGCTGCCGGCTAAAACTCAGGCCTCGCGAATGGCCCTGATGGCTGCCTCGGAGATCCGGGCCGGGTCGCCGAGGACGGTGATCGTGCCCACCCAGGGCAACGATTGCAGCGCCGGGCGCACCGAAGTCGGGAGCCGGTCGTGGGCGATCAGGATCGTCGGGCGCCCCAGCACGGACCCCAGCAAACCGTCGAAGAGATAGCCGTTCTCACCGACGGCCACCACGAGCTTGTCGCCCGGCAACTGTGGGGCGAAGAACCGGGCGATGGCGCCGGACACGGCATACCGGTCCTCACCGGCGAGGCGAACCGCATCGATTCCGCGCGCCTGCAGGCGGGCGAGCACCTGGCCGGAGACGGAGGTCGTGCCACCGAGCACCTGGGCGCTGCCCGGGTGGAGGTCATTCAGCACACCAGCCGCATCGGCACCCAGGTCGCCGGCCGGGGTGAACAGGATCGGCGAGCCGGTGGCCGCCGCGGGTCCGCCCACGGACACCGCATCGGGCAGCGCCACACCGCCGGCCACCACGACATTGCGCACCGGGCGCAGCGCGGCGATCCGCCGGGCGATATTTGCCGCCACCTGGTAGCGATCCGCGCCACCCACGCGGATCACGGTCAGACCGCGCCCCTGGAGTTGTGTGACCACCCGGTCGTCGATCGTCGCCGGCCCGCCGATGACGTATGCCGTTTTCAGCACCCCACCGCGGCGGTTGAGTTCATCGACCGTGGGCATGGGCAGGGCGTATTGGTCGGCGAGCAGCAGCGGACCGCCCAGGGCCTTGGCGAGGGGCGGGGCGCTCACCGTGTCGGCGAGTTTGGCCTGGTCGGAACTGGTGAAGACCACCGCGTTCGCCGAGTCGGGGACGCTGCGCGCGAGGATCGCGGCGAGCACCACGGCGTCGCTGAATCCCACTCGGGTCGCCTCCCGCCGGATCCAGGTGGAGGGCAGGTTGAGGGCGGCGGCAAAGGCGCTTGCGGGAATCGTGCGCGCGGCGCCGCCGGCGTCATAGGCGGTGGCCGTGCGGATCGCGCCGCTGGTCAGCCGGGAGCTGAAATCCAGCCGGGTGACAGTGCGCCCCGTGGCGGCCGCGAGTTGGGTGGCCGAGACGGTGCGGGTCCAGTGCAGGTAGGGATTGTCGGGCTTGGCAGACCATGGGTCCGCCTTGGCGACGAGATAGGGCAGGGTGGTGCCCCAGGCGTCGGCGCTGGACTGGGTCCAGCCGCCGTTGCTGTCCGAGGAGGCCGCCCGGATGATCTCGCCCCCAGATTTGGCCACCCGGCCCGTGCTCGCGGTGCCGCCGGCAGCGACCGCCCGGCGCCAGGCGGTCCAGGCGGGCTGGTCCTGCGGCGAGGGGTAGCCGCCGTAAACCTGGTCGGTACTGGTGTCCTCGACGTGGCAGGCGCACGCGGAGCGCAGACCACCGCGTACCCGCCACAGGGCGAAGGAGCGGGCGGCCACCGCCTGTGCCTCCAGCGCGGCGCCCGGCCATGACCAGGGCACCTCGGCCAGCCGGTCGAGGTACTCGCCGTGGACCTGCAGACGCAGCAGCACCTCGATGGTGCCGGAGGTGTCGGCTGAGGGGACGAAGTTGAGGGTGCCCACGTCATACCGGCCCCCGGCGACGGAGGCGAGGGTGGCGCCGTCGGCGAAACGCAGCGTCACCGACGGACCGCTG
>CAKZIH010000088.1 GCA_936931335.1 uncultured Nostocoides sp.
CTCGGGACTTCTCTCACGGGTACGGATGCGCGGGAAGTTCCGCGCTCATCCTCATCTTTGCGCCCGCTCGCTGAATGCTGTCTGAATGCCCGCTCGAGGGCGTGTGGTCCGTGGGCATGGAAAAGCGAGGCGGACCCGGTCCGCCTCGCCTTCCCGCTGGGTCAGCCGGCGCTCGATGCACCGGTGTCGGGGGTGTCGCCCGGCTCCGGGGTGTCCACGACGCTGGACTTCGCGTCGGGGGTGTCGCCCGGCTCCGGAGTGTCCACGACGCCGGACTTGGCATCCGCGGTGTCACCCGGCTCCGGGGTGTCCACGGCAGCCGAGTCCGGCGTGTCGCCGGCTTCGGGGGTGTCCACCGCACCGGACTTGTTGGCTCCGGAGACGGACTGGACGACCGAATGCGAGTGCGTGGCGGGGCCCGCATTCGCGACGCCGGTCACCGCGAGACCGCCGAGCAAGGCGAGTCCGGCAAGCGCACCGCCGATGGTGGTGGCCTTCTTGGGGGAGATGGACATGGGCTGTGCTCCTTCGTGGATGCTCCCGGCCGGTTAGCCGGGCCGGCCGCGTGCGCCGCCGGTGAGACCACTATGTGGGGCACCCACTGAAGGACCGCTGAATCGCCATACTCCCTACTGCGCCAAGGGTATTCGCAACCAAGGACCGCGGAGCGCTCCCCACCCCAGCAGAGCGGGGAGCGCTTCGGTCAGACCTGGGCCTTGCTGTCGATCGCCGCGCGGATCTTGGCGATCGCGTCCTCGATCGGCACCCCGTTCTCCTGTGAGCCGTCGCGATAGCGGAAGGAGATCGAGCCCTTGGAGCGGTCCTCCTCGCCGGCGATCAGCACATAGGGGACCTTGGCCTTCGAGGCGTTGCGGATCTTCTTGGGGAAGCGGTCGTCGGAGGCGTCCAACTCGACCCGGATGCCCTCGCGGCGCATGCGGTCGAGCACCTCACGGACATACGGCTCGAACTCCTCGGCGACCGGCAGGCCGAGCACCTGGACCGGGGACAGCCATACCGGGAAGGCACCGGCATAGTGCTCGACGAGGACGCCGATGAAGCGCTCGATGGAGCCGAACTTGGCCGAGTGGATCATCACCGGCTGCTGACGGCTGCCGTCGGCGGCGACATACTCCAGGTCGAAGCGCGAGGGCGACGGCTGGTTGAAGTCGTACTGGATCGTCGACATCTGCCAGGTTCGGCCGATCGCGTCGCGCGCCTGCACCGAGATCTTGGGGCCGTAGTAGGCGGCGCCACCCGGGTCGGGCACGAGTTCCAGCCCGGACTCCTCGGCGACCTGCTGCAGCACCCCGGTGGCCATCGCCCAGTCCTCGTCGGAGCCGATGAACTTGTCCGGCTTGCTGTCATCGCGCGTGGACAGCTCGAGATAGAAGTCGTTGAGCCCGAAGTCGCGGAAGAGACCGAGGCAGAAGTCGAGCAGGTGCTTGATCTCCGCAGGGGCCTGCTCCGGCGTGACATAGGAGTGGCTGTCGTCCTGGGCGAAGCCGCGCACCCGGGTCAGACCGTGGACGACCCCGGACTTCTCGTGCCGATAGACCGACCCGAACTCGAAGAACCGCAGCGGCAGTTCGCGATAGGAGCGCTGGCGGGAGCGGTAGATGAGGTTGTGCATCGGGCAGTTCATCGCCTTGAGGCGGTAGTCCATGCCGTCCACGTCGAGCGGGGGGAACATGCCCTCGCCGTAATAGGGCAGGTGCCCGGAGGTGTAGAAGAGCCCCTCCTTGGCGATATGCGGCGTGCCGACGTAATCGAAGCCTTCCTCGATGTGCCGGCGGCGGACGTAGTCCTCCATCTCCCGCTTGATCACCCCGCCCTTGGGGTGGAAGACGGGCAGGCCTGAGCCGAGCTCGTCGGGGAACGAGAACAGGTCGAGCTCGGCGCCGAGCTTGCGGTGGTCGCGGCGCTCGGCCTCGGCGAGGCGGTCGAGATAGGCCTTGAGTTCGTCCTTCGTCGCCCAGGCCGTGCCATAGATGCGCTGCAGTTGCGGGTTCTTCTCGCTGCCGCGCCAGTATGCCGCCGCGCTGCGCATGAGCTTGAAGGCATTGCCGAGGACCTTGGTGCTGGGAACATGCGGGCCGCGGCACAGGTCGCCCCAGGCGCGGCTGCCGTCCTTGCGCAGGTTGTCGTAGATCGTCAGTTGGGCGCCGCCGACCTCGACCGAGGCGCCCTCGGCGGCATCCTCGGCCGCGCCGCCCTTGAGCCCGATGAGCTCGCATTTGTAGGGCTCCTCGGCGAGTTCGGCCAGGGCGTCGGCGTCGGAGATCTCGCGACGGGCGAAGGTCTGGCCCTCGTTGACGATCCGCTGCATGACCTTCTCAAGGGCCTTGAGGTCCTCGGGGTTGAACGGCGTCTCGACGTCGAAGTCGTAATAGAAGCCATCCCGGATCGGCGGGCCGATGCCGAGTTTGGCCTGCGGGTTGACCTCCTGGACCGCCTGGGCGAGCACGTGCGCGGCGGAGTGGCGCAGCACATCGAGGCCATCCTGCTCGCTCGCCGTCACCGGCTCGACGACATCCCCGTCGGCCAGCACGTATGCCAGGTCCCGCAACTCGCCGTTGACCCGCGCCACCAGCACCTCGCGCTCGCCCTCGAAGAGTTGCGCGGCGGTGGTCTGCTCCGGCACCGATCGCTCGCTGTCGGCGATGTGGACGGTGATCTGGGCAGACACGGGACGAAACTCCTTCGCTGGGGCGGCGCACGGTGGCGGCGGACCCTCGGTGGTGGTGGGTGTCGTCAGCCTAACGAGGCCACCGGCATACCGGCCACGGCATTAGGCCGCGGCCCGTGGGCCGCTTCTGGCTCGAGATCGTCGAAACCGCTGAGAGAGCAGACACTGACTGACAAACTCGAACTATGTGCGGTCCGAACTCCGTCGGCGGGCATGACCCGGTGACACCCAGCCGGCGATCGGTGCTCGCCGGTGGGGCCTTGGGGCTGATCCCGGGCACCTTCGCGGGCGATCTGGGCGAACTCGGGATGACAACCCGGCCGGCAGCGCGCCCCGGGGGCATCGTGCGGACGGCGACGCACGTACATACCTCGTTCTCGGAGGGTGAGGGCGGCCGGGTCACCGTGGGCGGGCATAGCACCGCCGGGAGTATGGAGGGGCAGGCCGCGGCACATGCGGCGCTCGGGGTGGACCTGCTCTTCTTCACCGACCACGACCACCGGTTCAATGCGGAGGGTTGGGGTATGCGGCCCCCACCCTTCCCCGCGGTCGAAGAGTTCGCGAAACCGAACTGGACGTATGTCGTGCAGCGCGCCGGCGCGACGCGCTCCGGCGACGTGGTTCAGACCGCCGCCGGCCGAGTAGCGAGCGTGACGAGCGGCGCCGGGGACGGCTGGGTATACGCCTGGGCCGACACCGGCAGCAAGGGATGGAACCACCGCGCGATCCTCGCCGGGCAGACCCTCGCGCTGACCCTGGCCGCGCCCACGGGTCCGGGCTGGGCCGAGTTGCGGCTGCAGCTGTCCTATCGACCGGCCACCGCAGGACGCCCAGCGGGCAACTACGAGATCGCCTATCGATTCCGGCCCAGCGCGAACTCAAGGACGGTGACTTCTGCCGGAACAGTAGCGACGGTGACCATCCCGGCGCCGGCCGCAGTGAGCCGGGAGTTCACCCTGGACCCGGTGGCTGACCTGCGGCAGGCATTCCCTGCTCTGGGCGCCATGGCCCGGGACAACTGCCTGTATGCCCTGTGGATCGGCGCCGGAGCCCCAGCCGGGTCGAGCGCGCGGGCCACCTTCACCCGACTGAAGTTCACTCGCAGCGTGCGGGGATCAGAGGCCTTGGCCCTGCAGGCCGAGATGTTGCGTGATCTCGCTCCCCGGTATCGCTCCCTGCGGATGGTGCAGGGCTTGGAGATGTCTTATGCCGAGCACCTCAACTGGCTCGGGGCCACAGCGCCCACGTCGATCCTGCGACCCGCCGGATACCGCGGGAGGACGGAGTACACAAAGGCGCTCGTGGCCGCGGCGCGTGCTGCGGACGCCTGCGTCACCCTCAACCATCCGTTCGGCGCCAGCTACACCAAGTTGATCACCGGGGTCGAACGGCAACGGATGATCGCGGCCTGCGCCCAGCGCGTGTTGAGCGTGGGCGCGTATGGCGTGGATGCCGTGGAGGTGGGCTATCCCAGCCGGGCCGGGATGGACCTGGCGGGGCATCTGGAGATGTGGGACATCGTCCTGGCCGCCGGGGTGCGAGTGGGCGGGGTGGGGTGCAGCGACAACCACAGCGGGGCGCAGGCGTCCTATCGCCAGAGCCCAAATCGGATGGTCACCGACATCATCGCCGACACCAGCGACCCGGAGACCTCCGTGCCAGCCCTGCGTGCCGGCCGTGCCTTCGTCAGCCTGCTGGAGGGCTATGGCGGGATGCTCGATCTGGCGACCGCGGACGCGGTGATGGGCGGGGTGGCCAAGGTGACCTCCGGGCCGGTGGATCTCACCGCGCGGGCCACGGATCTGCCGACCGGCGGCAGCCTGCGACTGGTGCAGTACACGGTGCACGGCAACCGGGGCACCACCGCGATCCGCTCGCCCCTCGTGGACCGCAGTGTGCCGGCGAGCGCTCTGCCCGCGTCCGGCGAGTGGGGGGTGCGCCTGGAACCGGCGGCGAGTTATGTCCGCACCGAGGTGCGCGATCGCCGGGGCCAGGTCGTCGCCTTCTCCAACCCGCTCTATCTTTCCCCGCGCGCCTGAGCCGCACCCTGCCCGGCGCCCGTCCTGGTCAGAAAGTCGGCGATCGCGCTCTCCCACGTGTGACGCCAGGTGTCGGCCCGGAGGCGGGTCCAGGTGATTTCCACCGCGCCAATGCGCGGCACCCCGTCCGCGCCCAGGTGGGCCGGTTGGTCAGGTGCGCTCGTGAGTTCCTGGTGCAGGCCATCGAAGTCGGTGTCGGCCACATAGACGAACTCGCCGACCTGAGTGACCGTCAACAACCAACCCTGTTCGAGGTCCTCCCACCGCCCCTGCTCACCGGGGCCGGTCGGCAGTGGCGGCAGATGGTCCGATCGGTTGGTGAGCATCGCGTCGACGTGGTCATACCAGGGGAAGGACGCGATGGTCAGCGCTGCCGGGCTGTCGTCCTCAACCCAGACGTGCCAGCCGAAACGCTCGGTTAGCTCGAAGCGCACCTGTGGCGACTCCACGTGCCGGGCCCAGCTCATCGGCAACGTCGCACCCTGGGGAAAGACGGCGGTGAAGCTCAGGGAATCAGCCACCCCGTCATTGTGACGCGCACCAGTCTCAGTCGTCATCGAGCTTCAGTCGCGCGGCCAGCAGCGGGGTGAGGCTGCGGGCATAGGTCTCGGTGAGGTGGTTGGTGTCGCGGTAGACCACGACCCCGCCGATGACCGGCGCGCAGGTGGGCCGGGGACAGATCCAGTCGGTGAGGTCGATACGGCCGATCGCGGGGTCTCGGTGGAAAAGTTGCTCCTGCCCTAAACCGTTGCGCGCCAAGCCTTCTGCTCGATCGAAGGCACATCGGGTCTGTTGGCGCGGGTGAGCCAGGAGACATTCGGACATATTGGCCGTCGGCTTCGGGGCGTCCCGGATCACTACGACCCGCGCCCCGGTCCGCTCCCGGTATGCCGTGAGCGCCCGCCGGGTCGCGTCGGTGAACCGTTGGGTGTCAACGGCATAGGACGACCAGCCCGCGACGATCACCTCCGGTCGCAGTGCGGCGATCTTCTCAGTCACGGCCTGGTTCCACTGGGCGCATTGCCCGAACCCGCTCGCGGATCCATTGCCCGGGAGGGTGAGCCCGCGGATCGGTGGGCACGAGGACTTGGTGAGCGCGATGACCCGCCAGCCCTGGCTGCGGCCGATCTGGTCCAGTGCGGGCAACCACTGCCGGGCATGCGAATCGCCGACCACCACGAGCAGGCGAGTGCCGTGCGGGTCACCGGCCGGGCATTCCACCGGCTCGGACACCGCATAGGTGGCCACAGTGCACGGATGGCGACTGTCGACGGTCCCGGTGTCCCACACCACCCGCTCCAGTAGCGGGACGGTGCGGCCGGGGTCGTCGATCGGGATGCCCTGGGACGAGGCAGCCGGGTCGGCCCCGAGCACTGCCGCCCCAGTCGCTGGGCGGGCGGCAAGGACGGCGGGTGGAACTGACCAGCGCACGGGTGAGCCGACCCAGGAGGCCGGCCAGGCAAGCGCCACCAGGAGGACTCCGCAGCAGGCGGCGGCCAGGGAATTGGTCAGGCCGAGATAGAGCGCGGCCCGGTCCCGTCGCGCCATCGGCAGTCGAATCCCATTGCGGCGCAACGGTTCTTCGATGAACCGATAGGACAACCACGCGGGGATCAGGGAGAGGGCCGCGGCGAAGAGTCCGATGTGGACCGCCACAGTCCCGGAGCCCGTGGTCAGCGCCATCGCGGCGACGATGAACGGCCAGTGCCACAGATAGATGCTGTAGGACAGTCCGCCGATGCGCTGCAGCGGGGGGAGGGCGAGCACGGCATACGGGCCCCGGCGGTGGCACTCCGGAGCCAGGGCGATCAGCAGGGCGAC
>CAKZIH010000089.1 GCA_936931335.1 uncultured Nostocoides sp.
ACTCGGCCCGGGAGCGTCAGCGGTGAGTCGCCAGATCGTGCTGGCCACGCGCAATGAGCACAAGGTGCACGAGTTGCGGCAGATCCTGGCCGACGTATGCCGTGACCTCGACCTCGAGATCGTCTCTGCCGCGCACTTTCCCGAGGTGCCCGATGTGCCCGAGACCGAGGTGACCTTCGCCGGCAATGCCGCGCTCAAGGCCACTGCCTTGGCGGAGGCGACCGGCTTGCCCGCGCTCGCCGACGACTCCGGTCTTGCGGTCGAGGTGCTCGGCGGCTGCCCGGGGGTGTTCAGTGCCCGCTGGTCCGGCTCGCACGCCGGAGCGGGGGCGCAGCGCGCCGATAAGGACCGGGCCAATCTCACCCTCCTGCTGGAGCAACTGGCCGATGTACCCGCGCAACACCGGTCCGCGGCATTCGTCTGCGCCGCGGTGCTGGTGGTGCCGGGGCAGGAGCCGGTCGTGCGGGAGGGTCGGGTGACCGGGACGCTAGCGACGCAGGCGCGCGGGAGCAATGGTTTTGGCTACGACCCGATCTTCGTGCCGGACGTCGATCCGGAGCGCACGCTGGCCGAGTTCAGCGACGCCGAGAAGAACGCGATCTCCCACCGCGGCAATGCGTTCCGGGCAATGGCGGAGGACTTGCGCGAGCGGCTCGCCGAGTCGCCCGCGTGATCGCCACGTTGGCGTGATCTGGGGCCCGCCGCAGGATTCGGGCCGCCGGCGTGTTCTCGGCCCTCGGGATGGTGCGCGAGGCGGGACTTGAACCCGCACACCCGAAGGCACCAGAACCTAAATCTGGCGCGTCTGCCACTTCCGCCACTCGCGCGTGGGGCGCCACTCTAGTCGCCCGGCATACCCCCGGTCGCGCCCCGGGCGTGGGATAGGTTGACGCAAGCATCCGACATACCTGATCAGGAGCATTCGTGACCGACCGCCTCGTCCCCGGGGACCTCGCACCGGACTTCACGCTCGCCGACGACAAAGGCGAGCACGTGTCGCTGGCCGACTTCCGCGGCCGCAAGGTCATCGTCTACGCCTACCCCAAGGCGATGACGCCGGGCTGCACCACGCAGGCCTGCGATTTCAGCGAGTCCCTGGACAGCCTGGCCGGCCATGGCTATGCGGTGCTCGGCGTCTCCCCGGACAGCCCGAGCGCGTTGGCGAAGTTCCGGGAGCGGGATGCGCTGACCCTCACGCTGCTCTCCGACCCGGACAAGGCCATGCTCACTCGCTGGGGTGCGTTCGGAGAGAAAAAGAATTACGGCAAGACCGTGCAGGGAGTGATCCGCTCTACTTTCGTCGTGAACGAGGAGGGTCGGATCGCCCACGCGTGGTACAACGTCAAGGCGACCGGACATGTCGCCAAGCTGCGCCGCGACCTCGGAATCGACGCGGCAACCCCCTCCAAGGAGACCTCACGATGAGCACTGACCCGTCGATCGAGCAGTTGCAGGCCGATATCGCCGCCAGCCGCGAGCGCCTCGCCTCGACCATCGACGAACTGACGTCCAAGGCGGCGCCCAAGGCGATCGTCTCGCGCCAGAGCGAGGCCGCGAAGCAGCGGTTCGCCGCGGTCACTCAGACCCCCGAGGGCGATCTGCGTACCGAGCGGCTGGCCGCGGCGGCCGCCGCCGTGCTCGTGGTACTGGTGGTGCGCTGCATGCTGCGCCGCCGCGGCCACTGACGGTGCCCGCACCCAGCTCCGGCGGCGGCCTGCCGATCCGGATGCTTCACGACCGGCTGCTGGCCAGCGTGGACGGGGAATCGGGGGAGCGCCGCTCCGGCGGTGGCATCCTCATCCCGGCCACCGCGAGCGTCGGACGCCGCCTGGCCTGGGGCGAGGTCGTCGCCGCCGGTCCCCATGCCCGTCAGGTCGAGATCGGCGATCGGGTGCTCTTCGACCCCGAGGAGCGCGCCGAGGTGGAGATCCAGGGCAAGGCCTATGTCCTACTGCGGGAACGGGATCTGCACGCAATCGCGGCGTCGCGGGTGAGCACCGAGAGCGGCAGCACCGGGCTCTATCTCTGACTCCATACCGGTCTCGCCGACCGCCCGGTCCATGGCCAGGAAGGACGCCTTGCGCACGTCCAGCAGCTTCTTGACCAACCCATTGACGTCCGCGCGATTGTCCGCGGCCACCACACAGGCCGCGATCCGCTCCTGTCCGCCGCGGGAGCCGGCCACCACCACGCAGTTGCCCGCCGCCGCCGGATCGAGCCCGTATGCGGCGTTCAGCGCCGCGGTGTCCGCCAGTTCCGGGTCGATGGCGATCACCGCGAGCTGACCGGCCAGGGCCGGCGCGCCAGCAAGCGCGGCGCCACCGGCGGGGGCAGTAGGGCGGCGTGGGGCGACGGGTGCCCCCGG
>CAKZIH010000090.1 GCA_936931335.1 uncultured Nostocoides sp.
AGGCCAATCCAAATCTTGTTCCGTTGCGCCCAACTCTGACCGGCCTCTCGTGCGACATGGCCTCCTTCCATGACGGTCCCGAGTCGAGGGCCGCACTGGAGGAACAGACCCAACGGCTGGCCCGTCTCGCCGACGACATCGACGAAGTCTCCACCGCAGAGGAAGGCCGACTTGCGCTCGACCTCCGGAGCCACCACGTGTCCCACCTGCTCTGGGCGGCCCACGAAGGCATCCGCGACCGGTACGCCGCCAAAGGCGTGAATCTCCTCGTCGACGACCGATCAGTGGCCGGACTCCAGGTGCTGGTAGACAGAAGCCGCATCGGACAGGTCCTGACCAACCTGCTGAACAACGCCCTACGCCACACCCCGGCTGACGGCACCGTGATCATCTCGGCCGTCAGCGACCGCGACCACGTCAGCATCACCGTCAGCGACAACGGTGACGGCATGACCCCCGAGCAGCTCGAGCACGCCTTCGAGCGGTTCTACCGAGCGGACTTCGCCCGCACGCACGACCGCACCGGCTCAGGCATCGGCCTGACGATCAGCCGGGCCATCATCAACGCCCACGGCGGCAGCCTCACCGCAGCCAGCTCAGGCCCGGACCAAGGAAGCACGCTCACCATCAACCTGCCTACCCCGTAGCGGCACCCAGATCGGCGCGTCAGCTGCCTCGGCGGCGAGCGAAGCAGACATAACGTCACGTTTGGTCACCCGGTGTCGAGATGCAGCGAAGACTGCACGACGCGAAGCACGCGACATTGCACAATCGGTGGCGCCGCAGAGCGTCGCGCAAACTACAGGGCTGGCGGGCCAGCCGTTCCGCTGGTCGCGTCAGGGCTGGCCTTCGAAGTCCAACTCAGTCAGGCGTCGGCACACGACGCTCGGTCCACACCTCGGGCGGAGGGCCGAATACCTTGTTGGCAGTCCTAACCGAGAGTCGTCCGAAGACGTGGTTCCCTCCTCCGCCCAGAGCGGCTCCAACACCGAGGGGGACCTGCTTCGAGAGCACGAGAACCCCTTGCTTCAGATCGGAAGAGCAG
>CAKZIH010000091.1 GCA_936931335.1 uncultured Nostocoides sp.
GCCACGTGCACAAGTTCCACGAGAAGTCCCCGCAGCACGCGCGGCGCCTCGCGAACGATGTGCAGTTGTCGGCCGCCGACACCAAGCTGGTCAAGAAGCTGCTCGGCCGCTGAGCCGCCGCGGCCGCTCGCTGCGGCCGCCACCCCCACTTTCGAACGAATAACGCACCAAGGAGAATCACGTGGCACGCGTGAAGCGGGCAGTCAATGCCCAGAAGAAGCGCCGGGTCGTCCTCGAGCGCGCCAGCGGTTACCGCGGGCAGCGCGGTCGGCTCTACCGCAAGGCCAAGGAGCAGCTCAATCACTCCATGACCTACAGCTACCGGGACCGTCGCGCCAAGAAGGGTGACTTCCGTCGGCTGTGGATCCAGCGCATCAACGCCGGCGCCCGCGCCAATGGCATGACCTACAACCGGTTCATCCAGGGCCTGCGCGCCGCGGAGATCGATGTGGACCGCCGTATGCTCGCCGAGCTCGCGGTGAACGACGAGGCCGCCTTCGCCGCCCTGGTGGAGATCGCCAAGGCCAATGTCCCGGCGACCACCGAGACCGACTCGGCCGACGCGCCGAAGCAGGCCGCCGGCGCCACCACCGCGACCCACGGGTCCGGTTCCGGCGCCAGCCCCACGGCCACCGAGGCCAGCGCCTGAGCCCTCGAGCTAACCCCCCGCAGCGCCGGGTCGGCGCCGCACTGACCAACCCCCGAGCCGATCGGGTGAAGGCGGTGGCGGCACTGGCCCGGCGCTCGGTGCGTGCGGACACCGGTCGCTTCCTCGTCGAGGGCCCGCAGGGCGTCCGGGAGCTGATCCGGTATGCCGCCCCCACCGTCCTCGACGTCTATGTCAGCGTCGAGGCCGCCGGCCGGTATGCCGATGTGGTCACCGCCGCGCTCAATGCGGGTTGCGTTGTGCACGAGGCGGATCCGGCGGTGCTGGCGGCGATGGCCGATGCCGATAGCCCCCAGGGGATGCTCGCCGTGGCCCAATGGGGCGCGCCGTCACTGACCCAGGTCCTGGCCCAGTCGCCGCGACTACTGGTGGTCCTGGTCGAGGTGCGCGACCCGGGCAATCTCGGCACGGTCATCCGGTGTGCCGATGCGGCCGGGGCCGACGCCGTTTTGGTCAGCGCGAACTCCGTCGACGTGCTCTCGCCCAAGGTGGTGCGCTCCACCGCGGGTTCGATTTTCCATCTGCCGGTGGTCACCGGCCTGGACGCCGAGGCGACGCTGGCGACGCTGGGGGAGAACGGCATACGGACCCTGGCCACGGAGGGAGAGGCGACACTCTCCCTGCCCGAGGTGGCGCTGGGGGCGTCGCACGCCTGGGTGATGGGCACCGAGGCGCAGGGCCTGCCCCCCGCCCTGGCCGCCCGCTGCACCGAACGGGTGTCGATCCCGATCTACGGCAAGGCCGAATCGCTGAACCTCGCCATGGCCGCGACTGTATGCCTGTATGCCAGCGCCAGCGCCCAACGCGGGCCCGCCTAATCACGGTGGTAGTTCACTGTCGCCCTGGCAGCAGCGAACTACCTCGCTGATCGCGGTCCCTTCGGCGCGCCCACCCCTGTGGATGAGCCGCCCGCCAATGCCGCTTTGAACGGCACTATCGCGGGATGGGACCTGGCCACGCTTGCTCGCCGACAGGCCGGTGGTCTCGCGCGCTCAAGCCTTGGCCGAACTGTCTCCGGGGGCGATCCGGCACCGGTTGGCCAGTGGGCGCTGGCGCCGGATCCACCCGGGGATCTACCAGGTCCATGCCGGCACGGTGGATTGGGCGGCCCGGGCCAATGCCGCACTCCTGCATGCAGGTCCGGGCAGCGCGTTGGGCGGAGAGGCAGCGGCATACGTCTGAGGGATGCGGCAACGGCCGCCGGCCCCTATTCAGGTCGTCTTTCCCGCATCCCGGAAGGTGAGGCGCGCGCCGGGGACCCGCATCCGACGGGTGCACCGCGTCATGGCCGTGCGACGCGCGGGTTTCCCGTCCTCGAACCGGCGCAGGTCGTGCTGGATCTGGCCGAGTTGGCGACTGCGGACGGTGCCGTCGGACTTGTCGTTGACGCCGTGAACGCGCAGGTGGTGAGCGCGGCACAGTTGCGCTCCCGTCTCGGAGGACGATCCCGGTATCGCCACCGCCGCGTCCTGCGTCTGGCGCTCGACGATATCGATACCGGTTTGGAGAGCACGCTGGAACACCGGGCGCTGCGCGAAGTGATCCGCAGGCATGGATTGCCCGAGCCTGAGGTCCAGGTGGTGGATGATGCCCGAGGCATCCGGCGGGACTTCGAATTCTCGTTGTATGGGGTCGTCTTGGAGGTCGATGGACGGCTGGGCCATGAGGGCTCCGGGCGCCTGCGTGACATCAGACGGGACCGGCAGACGGCCGCCACCGGTCGGGTGACCTTGCGAGCGAGCTGGGTCGACGTCGATCGGGACCCGTGCGGCGTGGCCGCCGATCTTCATGGCACCCTCGCCATCCGCACCCGCGCAAGGTGGTACTTCGCTGTCGCCCTGGCAACAGTGAACTACCACGCTCCCGACATACGGGCTCCCCAAATTGGGGCCCACCGGCGGGGCGGCCGGGCTAGGCTCCTGCCCAGGCACCGACCGGTGCTGTCCGCCGAAGAAGGGAGGTCGAGCAGTGGGTATGTTCGACGACATCAAGGGCAAGGCCGACGACTTGGGCGGTGAGCACGCCGACAAGGTCGAGCAGCTCAGCGACCAGGGGATCGAGCGCGCCTCGGACTTCGCCGACAGCAAGACCGGCGGCAAGTTCGCAGACCAGATCGACACCGTCGGCCGGCAGGCCGATGAGCGCATCGGCGAATAGCCCCCTTCGTCGACGGACGGGCGCCGGACCACATCGGTCCGGCGCCCGTTCCCATGTCCCGGGCGGTGGCCCCGGCTGCGAGGGGGTGCTACCCCGCCTGGAGCGCCGCCTGGTTAGAGTGCCGAACTGACGAGAGGAGCACCGGGGATGGGACACACCGCGCGGCCGGCGGTGGGCTGGCAGCGGCATACCGCAGCCGTCCAGCGCCTTGCGCGCGACCTGGCCGCGGTTCCGGCGCACGGACAGGTGCGGCTGGCCAAACGCACCTCCAATCTCTTTCGCCCCCGGGATGCCCGCAGCGCGCCCGGTTTGGATGTCAGCGACCTGGACGGGGTCATCGAGATCGATGCGGCCAACCGGATTGCCCAGGTGCAGGGGATGTGCACCTACCAGACCCTCGTCGACGCCACCCTCGCGCACGGCTTGATGCCGTATGTCGTGCCGCAGCTCAAGACCATCACCCTGGGCGGCGCGGTGACGGGCCTGGGCATCGAATCGAGCAGCTTCCGCAATGGCCTACCCCATGAGTCGGTACGGGAATTGGACATCCTCACCGGGGCGGGGGAGATCCTCACCGCCAGCGATGACGGCCCCCACGCCGATCTCTTCCGGGCCTTCCCCAATTCCTATGGCTCGCTCGGTTATAGCGTCCGGCTCGCTATCGACCTGGAGCCGGTGCGGCCCTATGTGCATCTGCGGCACCTGCGTTTCCACCACCTGGACGCGCTCATGGACGCGCTGGGCGGCCTGCTCGCGTCGCGCGAATACGACGGACGGCCCATTGATTTCGTCGACGGCGTGGTCTTCACGGCCGACGAGGCATACCTGACCCTGGGTGCCTTCTGCGACGCCGCGCCCTACACCAGCGACTACACCGGCCAACAGATCTATTACCGCTCGATCCAGTCCCGGGACGAGGACTACCTGAGCATCCGCGACTACCTGTGGCGCTGGGATACCGACTGGTTCTGGTGCTCGCGCGCCTTCTATGTCCAACGACCGCTGATCCGGCGAATGGTGCCGCGGCGTCTGTTGCGCAGCGACACCTATGGCGCGATCGTGCGATTCGAGAACCGCCACGGCTGGTTCGCCGCCCTCCAGCAGCGCCGGGGCCAGTTGCCTCAGGAGCGGGTGGTCCAGGATGTCGAGGTGCCGCTGGAGCACGGTGCGCAGTTCCTGCGCTGGTTCCTCGCCGAGGTGCCCATCGAGCCGATCTGGTTGTGCCCCTTGCGCGTGCGCGACGAAGAGCATGGACGACAGCCGTGGTCCTTGTATCCGCTCCAGGTGGGCCGGGAGTACGTGAACTTCGGCTTCTGGTCCTCGGTGGACATCGTCCCGGGAGCCGCCGACGGCGATGCCAACCGCGCCATCGAAGCCCGGGTCTTGGAACTCGACGGCCACAAGTCGCTGTATTCCGATGCCTATTACGACAGCGCCACCTTCTGGTCCCTCTATGGCGGTGCGGAGTATGCCCGAGTGAAAGAGCGCTACGACCCCGACGGGCGCCTGCCCGACCTCTACGCCAAGGCGGTGGGACGCCGATGAGCCTGACCATCGGACAGATCGTCGACGAGATCTTCGGCCAGGACGCCCCCTTCCGCCTCCGAGCGTATGACGGGTCCGCCAGCGCCAACACCGCCGCCTCCGTGGTCTTGGACCTGAAGAATGAACGGGGCCTGCGGTATCTGGTGACCGCCCCGGGAGAGCTCGGGGTAGTCCGCGCCTACGTTCAGGGTGACCTCGACGTCGAGGGTTCGGACGAGGGCGACCCCTACGACCTGCTGGTGACCATCAAAGATTCGCTGTCCGCGCGCGTTCCCGAGCCGCGCAAGGTCAAGGAGATCCTGACCTCCCTCGGCCCACGTAGGTTCCTGCCGCCGGAGCTTCCGGCTCAGGAGAACCCGCCCGGCTGGCGACGCGCCGCCGAGGGCCTGCGGCATTCGAGATCCCGGGACGCCCAGGCGATCTCCCATCATTACGACGTCTCCAACGAGTTCTACGCCAAGGTGCTGGGCCCATCAATGGCCTACACCTGCGCCTGCTACCCGGACGAGGCCGCGAGCCTGGAAGAAGCCCAGGCGAACAAGTTCGACCTGGTCTGCCGCAAGCTCGACCTGCGCCCCGGTATGCGGTTGCTCGACGTGGGCTGCGGGTGGGGCGGGATGGTGCGTCACGCCGTGCAGCACTATGGGGTGAGCGCCCTGGGGGTGACGCTCTCGGGCGAGCAGGCGGCATACGGGCGAGCCTGGATAGAGCGCGAGGGACTGGCCGGCCGGGCCGAGATCCGCCATGGTGACTACCGCGATGTCACCGAATCCGGCTTCGATGCGATCTCCTCGATCGGCCTCACCGAGCACATCGGCGTCAAGAACTACGCCGCCTACTTCGCCTTCCTCGCCGAGCGGCTCACGGACGGCGGACGGCTGCTCAACCACTGCATCACCCGTCCAGGCCGCGCCTTCGGCTCCATCGCCCGCGGGGGCTTCATCAACCGCTACGTCTTCCCGGACGGCGAACTGGCGCCGGTGGGCACGATCATCTCCGCGATGGCCGACCAGGGCTTCGAGATCCGTCACGCCGAAGATCTGCGCGAGCACTACGCCCGGACCACGCGCGCCTGGGCTCGCAATCTGTCCGCCAATTGGCAAGCGTGCGTCGCCGACGCCGGTCAGGGCACTGCGCGGGTATGGGGGCTTTACCTCGCCGGATCCTCGCTGGGCTTCGCGCGCAACGAGATCCAGCTGCATCAGGTGCTCGGCCAGAAGGTCGCCGCGGACGGCCGCGCGCCATACCCGCTGCGGCCGAACTTCCCCTGAGTTCGCGCGGCGCAACTGAAATGGGTGAGCCGGCTGTCGGCCCGCCCGCCTAGACTTCAACGCGCCCTCAACCTCGCGGAAGAAATGATGTCCGGACCCAATACGAATTACGACCCTGTCGAGGTCGCCGCGCTCGCCCCGGAGGCTGTTGCCGCCGCGCAGGAGGCGGCGCTTGCCGCCGCGGCCGGCGCGGCCGATCTGGCCGAGTTGAAGCAGGCCCGCGCCGCCCACCAAGGGGAGAAGTCCGCGCTGGCCCTGGCCAATCGGGAGATCGGCGCGCTGCCGCCGAGCGCCAAGGCCGCCGCCGGCAAGCTCGTCGGCCAGGCCCGGGGCGCGGTGAGCAAGGCGTTCGCCGAGCGCCAGGCCGAGCTGGAGGCCAAACGCGACGAGCGCATCCTCGTGGAGGAGGCCATCGACGTCACCCTGCCCACCGGGCGCCGCCCCCTGGGTCGCCGCCACCCGATCGAGTTGATGGCGCAGCGCATCGCCGACCTCTTCGTCGGGATGGGCTGGCAGATCGCCGAGGGCCCGGAGATCGAGGCGGAGTGGTTCAACTTCGACGCCCTGAACTTCGACGCCGACCACCCGGCCCGGCAGATGCAGGACACCTTCTATGTCGAGCCGCCCGCCGGCGGGTTGGTGCTGCGCACGCATACCTCCCCGGTGCAGGCGCGCTCGCTGCTTGAGGTGGGCGTGCCCCTGTATGTCGCGGCGATCGGCCGCGTGTTCCGCACCGACGACCTCGACGCGACCCATATGCCTGCCTTCCACCAGGTCGAAGGGCTCGCCGTCGACGAGGGCATCACCATGGCCCACCTCAAGGGCACCCTAGACCTGCTCGCCGCCGAACTCTTCGGTGAGGGCATCACTACGCGCTTGCGGCCGTCCTATTTCCCGTTCACCGAGCCCAGCGCCGAGATGGACCTGCGCTGCTTCGTCTGTCGTGGTGCGGACCCGACCTGCCGGGCCTGCAAGGGCACCGGCTGGATCGAATGGGGTGGCTGCGGCATGGTCAACGAGAATGTGTTGCGCGCGTGCGGCGTGGATCCGGTGCGCTACACCGGTTTTGCCTTCGGTATGGGGATCGACCGGGCCCTGATGTTCCGCACCGGGGTCAGCGATATGCGGGACATGATCGAAGGAGACGTGCGCTTCGACGCGCAGTTCGGGATGGAGATCTGATGCGTATCCCCGTGGATTGGCTGCGTGAGTATGCCGCCGTCCCCGCCGGCACTACCGGCGCCGAGATCGCGGCCGCCCTGGTGGCGGTCGGGTTGGAGGAGGAGGGCCTGCATACGGCCGGGGTCACCGGTCCGTTGGTCGTCGGCCGGGTGCTCACCCGCGAGCCGGAGCCGCAGAAGAACGGCAAGACCATCAACTGGTGCTCCATCGACGTCGGCGACGCCAATGGCACCGGCGAGCCGCAGTGGATCGTCTGTGGCGCCCACAACTTCGACGTCGGCGACCTGGTCCCGGTGATCATGCCCGGCGGCTCGGTCACCACGCCCGATGGCCCGATGACGGTCACCGAGCGCAAGACCTATGGGCATCTGTCCGCCGGGATGATCACCTCCGAGCGTGAGCTCGGCCTGGGCACCGACCACGACGGCATCATCGTGCTGACCGAGCGGTTCGCCGACGACCCGGAGAAGTTGGCCGCACTGGTGCCGGGGGCGGACGCCATCCCGCTGCTCGGGCTGGACCGAGAGACCGTCGAAATCAATGTCACCCCGGATCGCGGCTACTGCTTCTCAATCCGCGGAGTGGCCCGGGAGTACTCCCACTCGACCGGGGCCACCTTCACCGATCCCGTTCTCCCGCTGACCGATTCGGCGCCAGAGCCGACCACCGGGGGCTACCCGGTGCGCCTCGCGGATGGGTCGCCGATCCGTGGGCGCGCGGGCTGCGGTCGGTATGTCGCCCGGATCGTCCGCGGCATCGACCCGTCCGCGCCGTCGCCGAGTTGGCTGCGCACCCGGCTCACCGAGGCTGGTATGCGGCCCATCTCCCTGCCCGTTGACGTCACCAATTACGTGATGCTCGGGCTCGGCCAGCCGCTGCATGCCTTCGACCTGGACACGCTCGGGGAGTCGATCGTGGTGCGCCGCGCCCGGCCGGGGGAGAAGCTGACCACCCTCGATGACGTGGAGCGCACCCTCCACCCCGAGGATCTGCTGATCACCGACGGGGGAGAGACCCCGATCGCCATCGCCGGGGTCATGGGCGGAGCCACCACCGAGGTCACCGCGCAAACCACCCAGGTGCTCATCGAAGCCGCCTACTTCGACTCCGTCACCGTGGCGCGCTCGGCCCGCCGGCACAAGCTGCCGTCGGAGGCGTCCAAACGGTATGAGCGCGGCGTCGACCCGCAACTGGCTGCTGCCGCAGCGGAACTCGCGGTGCAACTGCTGGTCAGGTATGGCGGCGGCACCGCCGACCCGGAGGTCACCGATGTCGGTGAGCCGCCGCGGCCGGAGGTCATCGAGCTCGATCCGGCGCTGCCGAGCCGTCTCGTCGGGGTGGACTACGCGCCCCAGCGGGTGGTCGAGATCCTCACCGAAATCGGGTGTGCCGTCGACGAATCCGGCGAGCGGCTCGCGGTGACCCCGCCCTCCTGGCGCCCGGACCTGCGCACCCCGCCTGACCTGGTGGAAGAGGTCGCCCGGATCGACGGCTATGACAAGATCCCTTCGATCGTGCCGCGCGCCACGGGCGGCCGGGGCCTGACCCACGGCCAGCGCGTCCGTCGCCTCATCGCCAATGTTCTTGCCGCCCAAGGGCTCACCGAGATCTGGTCCGCGCCCTTCGTCGGGGATGAGCGGCATACCGCCCTGGGGTGGTCGGCGGCCGAGGCTCGGGCGCGGACCGTGGCCATAGCGAACCCGCTCTCCGACGAGGCGCCGCTGATGCGGACCAGCGTGCTGTCCACGATGGTGGACGCGCTGGTGCGCAATATCGCCCGGGGGAGCCGCGATGTCGGGATCTTCGAGCTGGGGCTGGTTACCGCGCTGACCGGGCCGCAGCAGGCCGCGCCCACGGAGGAGGTCGGGGTTCGCCCCGACGACGCCACCCTGGCCGCCATCCACGCCGCGGTCCCGCCGCAGCCGCGCCACTTGGGCATCCTGCTCGCCGGGGACCAGGACCACGCCGGCCACTGGGGATCGGGACGCCCGGCCGAGGCCGCCGATGCCATCGCCTTGGCGCTGAGCGTGTGCGAGGCGCTGGCGGTGCCGGTGACGCGCACCGCGCAGGGCCCGATGCCCTTCCACCCCGGCCGGTGCGCGCAGTTGGAGCTGGCCGACGGGACCCTCGTGGGTCACGCCGGCGAGCTGCACCCCAAGGTGGTCGCCGCGCTCGGTCTGCCGCCGCGCGCCGTCGCCGCGGAGCTGGACGTCGACGTGCTGATCCGGGCCAGCGAGCAGCCGGTCGCCGCGCGCACCCTGGTCACCACACCGCTGGCGTACACCGATGTGGCGCTGGTCGTCGACGACTCGGTGCCGGCGGCGCAGGTCGAGGCCGCGCTGCGGGAAGGCGCGGGCGAGTTGCTGGAGTCGGTGACCCTGTTTGACGTCTACCGGGGCGACCAGGTGGGGGAGGGCAAGAAGTCACTGGCATACCGGCTGCATGTGCGGGCGCCGGGACGCACGCTGACCACCGAGGAGGTCAGCGCGATGCGGGATGCCGCGGTCGCCGCCGCGGCGAAGGCCACCGGGGCGACTCAGCGCACCTGAGCGGCGGGCTACCCGCGACCGGCGTATCTGGCGGGCGCTGACCGGGACCACTGGATCCGGTCGGCGCCCGCCGGCTAGTTCGGGCTCGGGACGCCTGGCCGAGCGGGTCGGCGCGCTGCCAGCGCCGGGCCGATCCGTTCCAGCGGCAGGAAGGCGAAAAGGCAGACCACCAGCGGCAGGAAGTGGATCCGCAGCAGGTAGAAGGTCGTCAGGTGGAAGCCGAAGAGCCCGAGCACGGCCAGCGTGAGCGCCCGCCCGCGCAACCACAGGATTGCCGGCGTGCAGAACTCCAGGATCAATAGCGCCCACTGCAGCGCATGGGTCAGCGGGGGATGGGACGCGATCCACGGCCCGAGGCCATTCGGTCGCCGGCTCAGCGCCCAGATAAAGGTCGAGCCATTGGCCCACCCCCAGGTCCCGAAGCGCATCTTGGCCACCGCGGACAGGAAATAGATACTGATCGCGCCGATCTGCATCGTGCGCACCGCCCAGGCGGCGGCCTCACTCCATACGGCGGTGTCGGCGAACCGAGCCCGGGGCACACTCGGCAGGACCACCAGGGCCAGCATCAGCGCGAAGTGATCGTGGTCGATCTTGCTGTAGGAGAAGGCATTGCTCACCCAGTCGAGCATCGCCGCCGCGCAGATCCAGCCCGCGAGCCGCGGTAGCCGGCCGGACGCCGCGACCAAGGCACTGGCGATCAGCACCACCAGCAGGATGCGGACATAGGTAGGCGACGGCGCCGGCAGGTGCAGCCATTCGCGCATGATCAACGGGCGATAGAGCTGCGGGGGGACATCCCCGTGCGCCAGCCCATCGCTGGTGATCACCAAAACGTCGTAACAGACGAAGAGATAGATCAGCGCCCGCAGCCAGGCGACCCGGGCCAGCGGGATCGGCCCGAACAGCCAGTTCCTCATCGGCTCACCGGCAGCCCGCGCTCGGGGTCGGCCGGCTCCCGGACCACCCAGGTAGCCAGGTCGATGATCCGGACCTGCCGGTCGGCCCCGAGCAAGGTCTGGCGGTTGCGCAGGTAGATCTGCGCATACCGCGGCTGGTCGGGCTGACGGCGCGCCCGCAACACCGCGATGGCCTGCATGAGTTCCGGCTGCTCGACGATCCGCGGCAATTGGCCCTCGATCTCCGAGCGTTCCAAGCCCAGCCCGGCCTTGCTCAGCGCCACCCCGACCAGGTCGCCATCGACGGTGCGAGCCTCCATATACGGGCTATTGATCACCCCGTCGTTTGTCACCAGGAAGGCGTACTGACTCATCGGGCCCAACGGCCACCACTCGTCCTGGCCGATGACGCTCCCGGCGCTCACCCCGATCACCGCAGCCAGGGTGGCGAGCGCGCGCCACGACCGCCCGGGCCGCGACAGCGTGACAACTCGCCCCGTCTGTCCGCCCACGGCCCCGATTGTCACATGTGTCCCAGCACGCACCCCGGCGAGCGGCGCGGGTGCCAAGGAGTCGGCCGGGGATCGGTAGCCTGGGGCCACCATGCTCAATCGATACGCGCGGGCGTTCTTCACCAAGCTCTTCACCCCGGTGGCCAAGCTCTTCTTGTCGCTCGGCATCAGCCCGGACGTCGTGACGATCGTGGGGACCCTCGGTGTCTGCTTCGGCGCCCTCGCGTTCTATCCCCGCAATTCCTTCCTCGTCGGCACGCTGGTGATCACCGCCTTCGTCTTCTCCGACACCATCGACGGGGTGATGGCGCGCATGTCCGGCCGCTCCGGCCGCTGGGGCGCCTATCTCGACTCCACCCTCGACCGGATGGGCGATGCCGCGATCTTCGGTGGCCTGGTGCTCTGGTATGCCGGTGGCGGCGACAACATCCTCATGGCCGGCCTCGCGCTGGCCTGTCTGATCCTGGGTAGCGTGGTGTCCTACGCCAAGGCCCGGGCCGAAGGCCTGGGGATGACCGCAAATGTGGGCATCGCCGAGCGCGCCGACCGCCTGGTGGCGGTGCTGGTCACCACCGGACTGGTGGGCCTGGGCCTGCCCGAACAGGTCCTCGGGGTCGTGCTCTTCCTGCTCGCCGCCGCCAGCCTGGTCACCGTGATCCAGCGCATGTGGACGGTCCGGGTCCAGGCACTCGCCGCGTCGTGACCTGGCGCGACAGCCTGGTCGCCGGGGCCTACCGCCTCGGCTGGGCGGGGGTTCGCGCGCTGCCGGAGCGCGCGGCATACGGGCTCTTCGACCGGATCGCCGACGGCCTGTGGCGCGCGAATGGTTCGGGAGTGCGGCGTCTGCGCAGCAACTATGCGCGCCTGCGCCCGGAGTTGCCGCCCGCGCAACTGGAGCCGCTGGTGCGCGCGGGGATGCGGGCATACCTGCGCTATTACTGCGAAGCCTTCCGGCTGCCCGCGCTGAGCAGGCCGGAGATCGTCGAGCGCGTGCGGGTCGTCGGTGACGAACCGGTGCGCGCGCACCTGGCCGCCGGCCGCCCCGTCGTCTGCTTCCTCGGGCACATGGGCAATTGGGATCTCGCCGGCGCCTGGTGCTGCCTGGAGTTGGGCACCGTGGTCACCGTCGCCGAGCGGCTCAAGCCCGAGGCGGTTTTTAAGGAGTTCCTCGAGTTCCGAACCGGGCTCGGTATGCGGATCGTCCCCCTCACCGGTGGCGCCGAGGTCTTCGCCGCGCTGCGCGCGCACGCCAAGGAACCGGTGATCATCCCCCTTTTGGCCGACCGGGATCTGACCGGCGGTGGCCTTGAGGTGGACCTGCGCGGCCAGCCGGCCCGGGCGGCGGTCGGACCGGCCGCGCTCGCACTGTCCACCGGTGCGGCCCTGCACCCGGTGTCCATCCGGCACGAGCGCCGCGGCCGCGGGTGGGGGATCGTTATCACCTTCCACGAGGCGGTCAGCGCGCCCGCCCAGGGCGGCACGCGGGTGCGCGCAGCCGCGATGACCCAAGCCTGTATGGACGTGCTCGGCGCCGAACTCGCCGCGCACCCGGCCGACTGGCACATGCTGCAGCGCGTCTTCACCGCGGACCTGGAGCGGGCGCGATGAGGATCGGACTGGTCTGTCCCTATAGCTTCGAGGTGCCGGGTGGGGTGCAGTACCACGTGCGCGACCTGGCCCTGTGGCTGCGGGCGAACGGGCATACCGCCTCGGTATTGGCGCCGGCCGATGACGACGGGGAGCTGCCGGATTACCTGACCTCGTGCGGACGAGCGGTACCGGTGCGCTACAACGGTTCCGTGGCCCGGTTGACCTTCGGGCCGGTGACCGCGAGCCGGGTGAACCGCTGGCTCGCCGACGGCGATTTCGACGTCCTGCACATCCACGAACCGATGACTCCGAGCGCCTCGATGCTGGCGCTTTGGGCGTTCGACGGGCCGATCGTGGCGACCTTCCACACCGCCACCCTGCGCTCGCGGGCCATGTCCGCCGCCTACCCCTTGCTGCGCCCGTCCCTGGAAAAGGTCAACGGCCGCATCGCGGTCTCCCAGGCGGCGCGCCAGACCGTCATTCAGCACATCGGCGGGGACGCGGTCGTCGTGCCCAATGGGGTTGACGTCGCCGGATTCGTGCGAGCCGAGCCGTATGCCGCGTGGCAGGGCAGCGCGCAGGCTCCGGTCGTCGGTTTCCTCGGCCGCCTCGACGAGCCCCGCAAGGGGTTGAGTGTGCTGGCCGCGGCGATGGAGCCCGTGCTGGTGGACTTCCCGGGTGCGCGACTGCTGGTCGCCGGGCCCGGGGATGGCGAGGCGGCGCGCGAACGGATGAGCCCGGCGGTGGCGGCGGCGACCACCTTCCTCGGGCCGGTCAGCGACGCGGAGAAGGCGCACTTCCTCAGCTCCGTGGACGTCTATGTCGCGCCGAACACCGGGGGAGAGAGCTTCGGGATCATCCTGGTGGAGGCGATGGCGGCGGGCACCGCGGTGCTCGCCAGTGACATCGAGGCCTTCCAGTTGGTGCTGGCCGGCGACGCCGGACGATTGTTCACCAACGACGACCCGGCCGCGCTGGCCGAGGCTCTCTGCGGCCTGCTCGCGGACCCGGGGGCGCGCGCGCACCTGCGGCAGCGCGGCCAGGAGCGCGCCTGGGATTTCGACTGGTCCCGGGTGGCCGCCGACATCCTCACCGTCTATGACACGGTTATGCCGGTGGGCCGGATATGGAGCTGATCACCTGGGTGGTACTGGGCCTGGCCCTGCTGCTGGCCGCGGCCTGGTACCTGTCGTATAGCGCGTCCCGGCTCGACCGGCTGCACGCCAAGGTCGAGGGTGCCCTCTCGGCACTGGACGCGGCGCTGGTGCGGCGCGCGGAAACCAGCCTGGAACTAGCCAACAGCGGAGCGCTCGACCCCGCCTCGGCGCTGCTGCTGGCTTCCGCGGCCTCGGAGGCGCTGGAGCGGACCACCACGCACGCCCTGGAGAACGACCCGCTGGAAGGCCAGAACTTCGGCGGTCGCGAGGACGTGGAGAGTGATCTGACCGATGCGCTCGCGGCGACCCTGACCGGGTCGGTGCGCGACGACATACGGACTGGGCCGGGGCCGGCGGCCGACGTCCTGGAGCGGGTGCACACCGCCGGGCGGCGGGTGCAGTTCGCGCGCAACTTCTACAACCAGGCGGTGCGCGATGTGGTCCGGGTTCGTGCCAAGCCGATCGTGCGCTGGCTGCATCTGGCCGGCCATGCGGACTTGCCGCAGACCGTGGACTTCGACGACAGCTTGCCTGGTGAACAGCCCGAACAGGCTCGCTGACCTCCCCGTAAACTCGTGCCAGCCCCGCCGGAGCGGCCGGGCAAACCCCACCCAGACAGCGAAACCGAGGAATAGCCATGGCGCCCGACGCCGAGCAGACCACCGCCCAGACCGGCACCGCCCGAGTGAAGCGCGGGATGGCCGAGATGCTCAAGGGCGGGGTGATCATGGACGTGGTCACCGCCGAACAAGCCAAGATCGCCGAGGACGCCGGGGCCGTCGCGGTGATGGCGCTGGAGCGGGTGCCCGCGGACATTCGCGCCCAGGGCGGGGTTTCCCGGATGAGCGACCCGGACATGATCGACTCGATCATCGAGGCCGTCTCCATCCCGGTGATGGCCAAGGCGCGGATTGGGCACTTCGTCGAGGCGCAGGTGCTGCAGAGTCTCGGGGTCGACTACATCGACGAGTCCGAGGTGCTCACCCCGGCCGATTACGCCAACCACATCGCCAAATGGGCCTTCACCGTTCCCTTCGTCTGCGGTGCGACCAACCTCGGGGAGGCGCTGCGCCGGATCACCGAGGGCGCCGCGATGATCCGCTCCAAGGGCGAGGCCGGGACCGGCGATGTCTCCAATGCCACCACGCACATGCGGGCGCTGCGCGCGGAGATTCGCCGGCTGCAGAATCTCGCCGAGGACGAGTTGTATGTCGCCGCGAAGGAACTGCAGGCGCCATACGAGCTGGTCAAGGAGGTCGCCCAGGCGGGCAAGTTGCCGGTGGTGCTCTTCACCGCCGGTGGCATCGCCACCCCCGCCGATGCCGCGATGATGATGCAGCTCGGCGCCGAGGGCGTCTTCGTCGGGTCCGGGATCTTCAAGT
>CAKZIH010000092.1 GCA_936931335.1 uncultured Nostocoides sp.
GCGGCTCGGATAGCGCATAGGCGCCCAACTGATCACCCGAGAGCATCCCCGGCAAAAGTTCCGCCTGTTGCTCCGGGGTGCCATAGGTCGCCACCGGATAACAGGTGAGCGAGTGAACCGAGGTGCCCACCGCGACCGACATCCAGGCCGCGCCGATCTCCTCGATCACCTGCAGGTAGACCTCATACGGCTGCTCTGCGCCGCCGAACTCCTCGGCATACGGCAGGGACAACAGCCCCGCCGCGCCCAGGGTGGCGAACACCTCCCGCGGCAGCGCCGCGCCCTCGCGCGCCGCCTGCGCCTCGGCCGTGTCCACCCGCGGCAGCAACTCCTTGGCCGCGATCTCGCGGACCAGGGCGATCAGTTCTACGCCCTCCTCGGTGGGTAGCAGGCGGTTGACGGGCATACCGGGCACCCTAGCGAGCGGGCGTCAGCGGCTCGATCGGCTCGAGCTCGGGTCGCTTGGCCGGACGGCCCTCGCCGGACGAGCGGCCATGGAGGCGCCGCTGGACCCAGGGCGCGGCGTGCGCCCGACCCCAACTGAGGTTCTCCGAGAGCGCGGTGCGTCGTCCGCGCGGCTGCGCGGGTGGCAGGGGAGTGGCCCAGTCGTCCCGGTCGGTGTCCAGCCCCAGCGCCGCGAGCGCCGCCAGCGCCACCCGCCGATGTCCCTCGCTGGTCAGGTGAATCCGGTCCTCGGCCCACATCCGCCGATCGTGCAGGGCGTGCAGACCCCAGATGTCGATCACGGCGCAGCGCTGCCGGGCGGCGATCGAGTGCAGATTGGCCGTATGGATCGCATGCCGCGGCCGCAGGGCGGCGAAGATCCCCGACGTGCCCGGGTCCGTGGGCGTCGCCAGCAGGACACCCGCGCCGGTGGCCCGGACGCGGGCCACCGCGTCTTCCAACTGCCGTGCGATCGCGGCCAGGTCGACGCTGGTGCGCAGGATGTCGTTGCCGCCGCCGACGATCGAGACCAGGTCCGGTTCCAGGGCAAGCGCGGCGTCGAGCTGCGGGCCGACGACATCGTCGAGTTTGCGACCACGGACGGCGAGATTGGCATAGCGCAGTTGCGCACCAGATTCCGCCGCGCGCGCGGCCAGATGCCCGGCGAGACGGTCGGCCCAGCCGACGTAGCCGGTCTCGGGTTCGGGCTGTGGGTCACACATGCCCTCGGTGAACGAGTCGCCGATCGCGACATACCGCCGCCAGGCGCGCGGGCTCATGCGGGATCCTCCGGGTCGGGTGAGCGCTGCCCTAGCAGCGTATGCCGCCCTACCCCGGCCCGATCAGGGCAGGCTCCAGTCGATCGGCTCCGCGCCCTGAGCCTCCAGGGCGGCGTTCGCGCGCGAAAACGGCCGGGAGCCAAAGAAACCCGAGGACGCCGACAGCGGTGAAGGGTGCGCACTCTCCACCACCGGAGTCGACCCGAGCCGGGGGGCGAGGTTGCGCGCATCGCGGCCCCACAGGATCGCCACCAGCGGCCCGCCGCGGGCCGCGAGCGCGTCGATCGCCACCCCGGTGACATCTTCCCAGCCGCGCCCGCGGTGCGAGGCACTCGCGCCGGGCCGGACCGTCAGGACGCGGTTGAGCAGCAGCACGCCACGCTCGGCCCATGGGGTCAGATCTCCGGAACTGGGCAGCGGCACACCGAGATCCGTCTGTAGCTCGCGATAGATATTGACGAGCGAGCGGGGGATCGGGCTTACCTGCGGCCCGACGGAAAACTAGAGCCCGACCGCATGCCCCGGTGTCGGATAGGGATCCTGGCCGACGATGAGCACCCGGACCTCGTCCAGCGGCCGCTGGAAGGCGCGCAGCACATGCTCCCCGGCGGGCAGATAACCGTGACCGGCGGCGAGTTCGGCGCGCAGGAACTCCCCGAGTTGCGCGACGGTCTCCTCGACCGGCGCCAGCGCCGCGGCCCATGAGGGGTGGACCAGCTCGGCGAGCGGACGCGCCATACCTACCTCAATTCCCGTCCCGAGCCGGTATGCCGTGTGCCCCGGCTCGCCTGGCAGGCTATCGGCCGTGAGCCCCATCCCGCGCTGGCCGGCGGTCATCTTCGACCTGGACGGCACCCTTGTGGACACCATTCCGCTCATCCTCGCCTCCTTTGAGCACACCCTCGGGACGGTGCTGGGCAGCCCGCGCCCCGAGGCCGAGGTCCGACCGTGGATCGGGCGCCGGCTGGGAGAGGTCTTCGAGACCGAATATCCCGAGCGCGCGGCCGAACTCGAGGAGACCTATGTCGCCTGGAATCGCGCCAATGCGGCCCGCCTGATCGGGCGCTTCGCCGGCATCCCGGAGTTGCTCGGTGCGCTCGCGCAGGCGCAGGTCCGCACCGGGGTGGCCACCTCCAAGCGCCGGGAGACCACCGCGGAGGCGCTGGAGATTTCCGGGCTGACCGATCTGGTCGATGTGGTGGCCACCGCGGAGGACACCACCGCGCACAAGCCCGATCCGGCGCCGCTGCTGCACGCCGCGGCCCGGCTGTCGATGCCGGTGCAGCGCTGTGTCTATGTGGGCGATGCGGTGGTCGATGTCCAGGCGGCGCAGGCGGCGGGGATGGCCGCCATCGCGGTGACCTGGGGGGCTGGCATACGCGACTCGCTGGCCGCGGCCAAGCCCGATCACCTGGTGGGAACGCCCGAGGAGTTGCGCGCCATCCTGCTGCCGCCCCAGCGGTAGGACCCTCGGCGTCCCACTCGGGCCCGGTCGCTGCCCGGCGCTCGCCCGGACGGACACTGAGCACCCCCGCGAGCGGTGTTAGTCTCGTCCGTCGTGTGTCCACCGGATCCCGTGCCCACCGGATCCCATGGTGTGCCGCACGCCCCTCATGCCCCGGCCGCAATGGCGCACAGGCCGGCCAACTGACACCCCAGGGAAGGGCTAGTTTCATGGCTCAATCCGGACCCTCCACGCTGACACACTTGCAGCGCCTGGAGGCCGAGAGCATCCACATCATGCGGGAGGTCGCCGCCGAAGCGGAGAACCCCGTGATGCTCTACAGCATCGGCAAGGACTCCGCGACCATGCTGCACCTGGCGCGCAAGGCCTTCTATCCGGCGCCGCCGCCGTTCCCGCTGCTGCACGTGGACACCACGTGGAAGTTCCAGGCGATGTACGAGCTGCGCGACAAGGCCGCCCGCGAGGCCGGTATGGAGCTGCTCGTCTACCAGAACCCGGAGGCCAAGGAAAAGGGGATCAACCCCTTCGACCATGGGCCGCTGCATACGGATATGTGGAAGACCGAGGGGCTCAAGCAGGCCCTGGACATGTACGGCTTCGACGCGGCATTCGGCGGTGGCCGGCGCGATGAGGAGAAATCGCGCGCCAAGGAACGGGTCTTCTCCTTCCGCAACTCCCGCCACCAGTGGGACCCCAAGAACCAGCGCCCCGAGCTGTGGCGGCTCTACAACGCCCGCAAGCACAAGGGCGAGTCGATGCGCGTCTTCCCGCTGTCCAACTGGACCGAGCTGGATATCTGGCAGTACATCCACCTCGAGGGCATCGAGATCGTGCCGCTCTACTTCGCTGCCGAGCGCCCGGTTGTCGAGCACGACGGGCTGACGGTCATGGTCGATGACGACCGCTTCCCGCTCAACGGCCGCGTGCCGGAGATGAAGAGCGTGCGCTTCCGCACCCTGGGCTGCTATCCGCTGACCGGGGCCGTGGAGTCCACCGCGACCACGCTGCCCGAGGTCATCCAGGAGATCCTGCTGACCACGACATCGGAGCGTCAGGGCCGCGCCATCGACCACGACAGCGCCGCGTCCATGGAGAAGAAGAAGCAGGAGGGCTACTTCTGATGGCCACCACGGAAGAGCCGGTCTACCAGGTCGAATCCCTCATCGCCGAGGACATCGACGCCTACCTGGAGAAGCACCAGCACAAGACGATGCTGCGCTTCATCACCTGTGGCTCCGTCGACGACGGCAAGTCCACGCTCATCGGGCGGATGCTCTACGACGCCAAGATGATCTTCGAGGATCACCTGCAGGCGCTGGAGGCCGACAGCAAGCGCGTGGGCACCCAGGGTGACCAGATCGACTTCGCGCTGCTGGTCGACGGCCTGGCCGCCGAGCGCGAGCAGGGCATCACCATCGACGTGGCCTACCGCTTCTTCGCCACCGAGAAGCGCAAGTTCATCGTTGCCGACACCCCCGGGCACGAGCAGTACACCCGCAATATGGTCACCGGCGCCTCGACCGCCGAGCTCGCCGTCATCCTCATCGACGCGCGCAAGGGTGTGCTCACCCAGACGCGCCGGCACAGCTACCTGACCCACCTGCTCGGCATCCGGCACATCGTGTTGGCCGTCAACAAGATGGACCTGGTCGACTACAGCCAGGAGCGGTATGACGAGATCGTCGCCGACTACCGCGACTTCGCCGAGTCCATCGGCATCACCGAGTTCACGCCCATCCCGATCTCGGGCTTCATGGGCGACAACATCACCACTAACTCGGCCAACACCCCCTGGTACACCGGCACCACGCTGATGGCGCACCTGGAGACCGTCGAGCTGGACCAGACCCTGGACCAGCAGCGGCCCTTCCGGATGCCCGTGCAGCGGGTTACCCGCCCCGACCTCAACTTCCGCGGGTTCGCCGGCACCATCGCCAATGGCGTGGTCAAGCCCGGCGACCGAGTGCGCGTGCTGCCGGCCAATCGCACCTCCACGGTGGCCCGCATCGTCACCATGGACGGCGACCTGGAGCAGGCCGTCGTCGGCCAGGCGGTCACCCTCACCCTCGAGGACGAGATCGACTGCTCGCGCGGCGATGTGCTGGTCGCCGACGAGGCCCCGGCCGAGACCGCCGACCACTTCGAGTGCCACCTGGTGTGGATGGACGACGGCGAGATGCTGCCGGGCCGTCCCTACTGGCTGCGGATCGGCACCCAGACGGTCACCGCGCAATTCGAGCGCCCGAAGTACCAGATCAACGTCAACACCATGGAGCACCAAGCGGCAAAGACGCTGGGGCTCAACGCAATCGGTGTGCTGACCTTCTCCACCGACCGGCCCATCGTCTTCGAGCCGTATGCCCAGTCGCACGACCTGGGTGGCTTCATCGTCGTCGACAAGATGACCAATGCCACGGTCGCCGCGGGCATGATCCACTTCGCGCTGCGCCGGGCCAAGAATGTCGGCTGGCAGCCGCTGGAGATCGACCGCGGCCACCACGCCCGGATGAAGCACCAGCAGCCGATGGTCGTCTGGCTCACCGGTCTGGTCGGCGCCGGGAAGTCCGAGGTGGCCAACGAGCTGGAGGTGCAGCTGGCGCGGATGAACCGGCATACCTTCCTGCTCGACGGTGACAACATCCGCCACGGGTTGTCCAAGGACCTTGGCTTCGATGACGCGGACCGGGTGGAGAACGCTCGCCGCCTGGCCGAGGTCGCCAAGCTGATGTCCGACGCCGGGCTCATCACGATCGTCTCCTCCATCTCCCCCTTCCGGAGCGAGCGGGAGATGGCGCGACAGTTGATCGGCGAGGGCGAGTTCCTCGAGGTCTTCGTCGACCTGCCCCTGGCCGAGGCTGAGAAGCGCGACGCCAAGGGCCTCTACGCCAAGGCTCGCGCCGGCGAGATCGCGCACATGACGGGTGTGAACAGCCCGTATGAGGCACCGACCGCCCCGGATGTGCGCGCCGACATGCTCAGCACGAGCGCGAAGGATGCGGCCGCGGAGATCATCGCCCGCCTCATCCCCTAGGGGAACTAGCTGGCACCGGACGCCGGTGGGATCGCGCTCTACGCGAACCCACCGGCGTTCGGCATCCGTGGCGGTCTGCGTCGCGACGATCCGGCGTCCGCCCTGGGTCTATGCGACGCCGACCCGGTGTCCACCCTGCGGGGCGGGCGCCGGGGGAGCGCGTTAGGGTGCGGGCGACGGCATACCGGACGAGCACGGAGGCAGGACGTATGGAGATCGCGGGCAATGTGGCGCTGGTGACCGGCGGGGCGTCGGGCTTGGGCCTCGCGACGGCGCGCACCCTGCACGCCGCCGGAGCGTATGTGGTCATCCTCGACCTGCCGCAGTCCGCCGGCGCCCAGGCGGCCGAGGAACTCGGTGAGCGGGCCGCATTCGTGGCCGGCGATGTCACCGACGAGGCGCAGGTGCAGGCCGCGATCGACCAGGCGACCGCGCTCGGGGATCTGCGGGTGGCGGTCAACTGTGCGGGGCTGGCGCCGGCGATCAAGACGATCAAGCGCGACGGCACCCCCCACCCGCTGCCCGACTTCACCCGGGCGATCACGGTCAACCTCATCGGCACCTTCAATGTGCTGCGCCTCGCGGCGGCGGCCATGGCCGCCACCGAACCGGTGGGGGAGGAGCGCGGCGTCATCATCAACACCGCCAGCGTTGCGGCCTATGACGGACAGATGGGACAGGTCGCCTATTCGGCCTCCAAGGGCGGCATCGTCGGGCTCACCCTGCCGGCCGCCCGGGACCTGTCGTCGCTGTTGATCCGGGTGATGACCATCGCCCCGGGGATCTTCAAGACCCCCTTGCTCGCCGGGCTGCCCGAGCCGGCGCAGCAGTCGCTCGGCACCCAGGTGCCGCACCCGGCCCGGCTCGGCGAACCGAGCGAGTATGCCGCCCTGGCTGCCCACATCGTCGCCAACCCGATGCTCAATGGTGAGGTCATCCGGCTTGACGGGGCGTTACGGATGGGACCGCGCTGAGCGGACCGCGCCGACTGCCGCGCCCATCCGCGGCAAGAGTTCATCCCCCTACCGATGCGAAGGAGCCCCGGTGACGGAGACGCCGCATACCGGAGAATCCATTGCCCCCCAAGGCGATCCGACGATCGTTCTGGCCATCGCGCGCACGCCGGTGGAGGAGCGGCTGGTGCGCGAATGGGTTGCCGCGTCGGGTGATCCGGTCCTCCAGGCAGCGGAGGTCGTGATGCTCCCCCGTGCCGTGGCGACGGCCGAGCACTATGCGACGCTCGCGGCGCGGCTGGCCCGCCCGGGTGAGGTCCGGCTCATCCCGGTCGGGGTGACCTGGCTGCCCGGAGAGCGCGACGACGGGGTCCGTCAGGCCCGGGCGAGCGATGTGCTGCGCGGTGGCAATCCCTATCGTCCGGCGCCGCGCCGGCAGGGCCGGATCGCCCGCCGCGACCCCAGTCGCGGTCAGGTGCTCGCCGGCGACTCGGCCACCAGCAGCGAGCTGCGCGCCGCGTATGCCGAGAGCGCCGCCCCCGAGGATGCGCTGGCCTTTGCCCGTTTCGTCGGCCGTCGCGGCCGCCTCGCCCTGGAGCGCGCGGACTCCCGGCTCCTCGGCCCGCAGTTCAAGTCGGCCCGGCTCGTCAAGGAAGAACTGCTCGCGCACAAGCATTTCCGCGCCCGGCTGCAGGAGTTTGCCGCGCAGGCCGGCCCGGGAGTGGTCACCACCGACAAGGTGGAGACCATCCTCGATGAGCTCACCACCGGCTGGAGCCGGTTGTTCATCGACGTCTTCCCGCGCGTCGGCCGGGCGGTCTTCCAGCGCGGTTTCGATCCCCAAATCGACACGGTGGCAACGGAAGTGGAGCGGCTGCGGCGCACACTCGCCTCCCGGCCGGCGGTCTTCCTGTGGTCGCACCGCAGCAACCTCGACCAGCCCGTCTTCACCGCCTCGCTGCACGAGAACGGGCTGCCGCTGCCGCATCTCTTCGCCGGGATCAATATGTCGTTCGGCCCGATGGGCGCGATCATGCGCCGGGCTGGGGTGATCTTCATCCGGCGCAAGGTGGGCTCGGATCCGCTTTACAAGCTCATCCTCAAGGAGTATGTCGGCTACCTCGCCGAGAAGCGCTTCAACCTGAGCTGGTCCATCGAGGGCACCCGCTCGCGCACCGGCAAGATGCTCCCGCCCAAGCTCGGCCTGCTCAGCTATGTGTCCGAGGCCTATCTCGACGGCCGCAGCGACGACATCGCCCTGCAGCCGGTGTCGATCACCTTCGACCAATTGCACGAGGTCGGCGAGTATGCGGCATACGCCCGCGGCGGGACCAAGGCGCCGGAGGGCTTCACCTGGCTCTACAACTTCATCAAGGCGCAGGGACAGGCGCACTACGGCAAGATCTATGTCCGCTATCCGGAGCCGGTGTCGATGCGGGCCTTCCTCGGCCCGATCGACGGCGAGATCGCGGCCGATCCCGAACGAATCCAGTTGGCGCTCAACAAGATGGCCTTCGAGGTCGCCTGGCGGATCAACCAGGCGATGCCGGTCACCACGACCGCGGTGCTGGCCACCTTGCTGCTCGGCACGCACGGTATGGCGTTGACCACTCCCCAGGTCCGCACCGCCCTGGCCACGGCCCTGGACTACCTGAAGGCGAGCGGGGCGCCGCTGGCGGAGAGCGTGGCGAATCTGCATACGGATGCGGGCGTGGAAAACGCGCTCGGCGCCCTGGCCGCGTCCGGACTGGTAACCCGGGTCGATGGTGCCCGGGACCGGGTCTGGTCGATCGAGTCCAAGCGCCAGCTGGAGGCGAGCTTCTATCGCAACTCGATCGTCCACCACTTCCTCACCGGCGCCATCTGCGAGATCGCGATGGTCGAGGCGGTCCGGCTGGCGCCGACCGGCCCAGAGCGGGTGGCGACATTCTGGGTGGTCGTGGACCAGGTGCGGGATCTGCTGAAGTTCGAGTTCTATTTCCGCGGGCGCGCGGATTTCCACGAGGATGTGGCCGCCGAGATGACCCGGATGGCCCCGGACTGGGAGGCGCAATTGCGCAACCCCAGCGCCGGGGCGGCGACACTGCTCGAGCAGCGTGCCGTGCTCACCGCGCCGTTTACGGTGCGCCCCTTCGTCGAGGCCTATGGGCTGGTCGCCGATGTCCTGAGCCATTGGCAGGGGGAGGGGCCGATCGAGGCGGATCGGGTGCAGAAGGAGGCGCTGGCCCTCGGCGAGCAGTATCTGGCGCAGCAGCGGATCAGCTCCAGCGAACCGGTCTCCGCGCTGCTCTTCGCCACGGCCGTGCAACTCGCGGACAACCGCGGCGTGCTCGCCGAAGGTGCCGACCGGCCGGCCCGGGCCGCCCAGTTCGCGGCGGAACTGGCGGCTACGCTGGCGGCGATCGACACCATCGCCATGGTCGCCAACAGCCGGTTCGCGGCCGCTCGGCGGGCGGAACACCTCACCGAAAGACATGGAGGACCCGATGGTCACTCGTGAACGCTCCATACTGACTCGGCGCGCGCCCTGGCCCCAGCGTCTGATCACCATCGGGCTGACCTTCGTCGTCTTCGGGTTCCTGTGGCCGCTGGTGCTCGGGTGGGGGGATTCGGCGCGGGGTGACGAGGCCGGCGATGCGTCCCTGCCGCTGATCGGCACCGGGGTCGTGGTCGTCCTCATCGGCGTCGCGGGCATGCTCGTGCGCCGCGGTCACGCCCGCCAGGAGTGAGATACGTTCGCGCCCGTGCGTGAACTCAGTGTGATCGAGCCCGGCCGGATCGGCTGGCTGGACAAGGCCGAACCCACCCTGGTGGAGGCGAGCGATGCGCTGGTGCGGCCATTCGTGGCCAGCCGCTGCGATGGCGATGTGCTGCCGATTCACACGTCCGGGGCCAGGCACAAGGCGATGACCGCCGCGCTGCGGGCCGGGACGGTCGATGCCAGCATTGGCCGCATCGTCGGGCGGGTGCCTTTCGCGGGGGCGTTCGGCATCGGGCACGAGGCCATCGCCCAGGTCACCGCCGTGGGCGCGGAGGTCAGCGACATCCGGGTGGGGGATGTCGTCGTCGTCCCCCGGGCGATCTCCTGCGGCTCCTGCTACGAATGCCGGCTCGGCCTGACCGCCAAATGCTCGACTTTCACCCCGACCAGCCCCGGGAAAACGTTGTCCTGCTTCGGTTTCGGGCCGGCCTCGGGGGCGTGGGGTGGGGTGATCACCGACAGCCTGCGCATCCCGTTCGCCGACCACATGCTGGTGCGCCTGCCGGACGGCGTGGACCCGCTGCGGGTGGCCTTGGCCGATGACAATCTCACCGACGCCTGGCGTTCGGTGGCCCCGCCGGTGGCGCAGCGCCCCGGCGGCCGGGTCCTGGTGGTCGGCGGCGGCGGGCAGAGCATCGGCCTGTATGCCGCCGGCCTCGCCGTCCTGCTCGGTGCCGAGCGCGTCGACTATGTCGACGATCGCGACACCCGCCTGGCCGTCGCCGAATCCTTCGGCGCGCGGGTGCACCAGGTCGCCCGCTCGCGCACCCGCTCCCGTATGCCGCACCTGCCCGAGCGTTTTGACGTCGCCGTCGAGGCGTCCACCGGGCAGGGCCTGCGCGACTGCCTGCGGGCGCTGCGGCCGGGCGGGATTTGCACGGGCACGGGCTATTACCTCGGCACGTCCACCCGGGTGCCGGTGATGGACATGTATGCCACCTCCAGCCAACTGAATGTTGGTGTCTCCCACGTGCGTCCGCACCTGCCCGCGCTGCTGGACTTCGTCGCGCGCACCGGCTTCCCCGCCGAACGGGTGACCAGCCTGCTCACCCGCTGGGACGACGCACCGCAGGCCTACCGCGCCCGCACCACCAAGGTCGTCCTGCACCGACCGCCGCTCGACCTGGGTTGACCGGTAGGCTGGGTGGATTCTCGATTGCTTGGCGCGGGGGCATCCTGGAGGCTCGGCGTTATGCAGGTGAGCCAACCCTCGGATGTGCAGGTCGAACTCGCGGCGGAGCTGACGACGCTCGGCGGGGGGATGAGCGGCGCGGAAATCCGCGCCGAGTTTGCCGCCGGCCGTATGCGGCGCGAGTGGTCCGTCGTCGCCACCGACGACGGCGGCACGGTCATTGGGCGGGCGATGTGGTGGGGTCGCGATGCTCGCGCGCCGATCGCGCTCGATGTCTGGGATGTGCATCCGCGGGCGGCCGAGCGCCCGGTGATTGCCGCCGCCCTGCTGGAGCACGGGCATACCAACCTGGCGCGGGAGGGAGTGGCGACACCGTTGCCGCATACGGTGCGGGTCCCCACGTCGTGGCGGGCGCAACCAGACCTGGTCGCCGAGGTCGAGTTGAAGACGCGGGGCGCGGCGGTCGCCGGGCTCACCCGGGCCAACGAACGCTGGCAGTACCAGTGGGATGCGGGGCGGCCGTTGCCGCCGGAGCCGGCCGGCCTGGTCTTTGAACCGGCCGATGATGCGGCATTCGTGGAGGTGATCGCGCAGGCCGCAGCGGGCTCACTGGACGTGATGACCCAGCGTGAACTCGCCTCAGTGCCTGCGCGCGAACTCGCCCTGGCCGAGATCGATTACTACCGCTCCTGCCCGGGGGAGCGCTCGTGGTGGCGGCTGGCCCGGGACACGGAAGGAGCCATCGTCGGCCTGGCGATCCCGTCGGCTACCCCCACGAGCCGGAATGTCGGCTATCTCGCCGTCCTGCCGGCGCACCGCGGCAAGGGGTATGTCGATCGTCTCCTCGCCTACATCACCCGATTCCACGCCGAGCAGGGCGCACCGCGGATCACCGCCACCACGGACGCCGTCAATGCGCCGATGGCCGCGGCATTCGAGCGAGCTGGCTACTCGCGCACCGAGACTCGGATCGACCTCGAGGCGCCCTGAGGGGGATGTCCCTCGAGGAGATGTCATTGAGGGGACGGCGCGCTTGTGGCGGCATACCGCGGGGGAGGGCGTAGGTCAGTCCTCGCTCGTCTCCTGCTCGACGTAACGCCATAGCTCGTCGGACTGCTCGGGTCCATTGGCCCACTGTCCCCAGCGGAGCATGTCGTCGCTGGGGGCCGCGACGTCCATGACCGCGAAGTTGCGGACCGACTGCGGGAACCGGGCGTACCAGCCGTCGTCCTGCAAGTAGCCCAGCGCGATGGCGATGGTCTCGAAGGGCAGGGAGGGCCACCAGGGCTGGTCCTGCGGCGGCGCCGTCTCCCGGCGGTCGCGCATCTCGGCCCACATACGCTCCAGCGGCTCGGCCGCCGGCGTGGGGTGGAACGTCGTATTGCGGTCCCATTCCCCGGGTACCAGCGCAGGTACAACTCCCAGTCGAAGGAGTCGTCTGCCTCACCCTGGTATTCGGGACCGTAGTAGCGCGCGAGGTTCGCCTCGTGCCCCGCCCGCATGTAGACCGCCGCGACGATGCTCATCCCGTCCCCGTCGGAGAACAGCCCCAGGCCGAGCACGTCGGCCGGGTCCAGGTCGGCGGTCCTCGCCTCGAACACCTGCTGGATGGCTTGCGACAGCGGTTCGAGGCGCGAGTTGGGACTGTCAATCAAACCTTCAGCAGTCCCTCAGGGGATGGCAGCGGCGTTCACGTCGGCTCGGGCGCGCGATTCGACGGTGATGGTGATGGAGCCGCCGACGAACTCCACGACTCGGCTGGCGATGGGCAGTTCGGCGGTGCCGGTGAGGACCACGACCGCGGTTTCCCCGTCGGGGCTCCCGGTGCCGCCATCCAGGTGCCAGGACCGCATCCGGTCCGGCATGGGGGAGGCAGCGAGATGGGCGCCGGCCGCCGCCCATACGGTCGCGTCGGTGAGCGGAACTGCCTTGTCGATGCCGTCGGTATAGACGCGGTCGTCAATGCTGTCGGCCGCATCCAGCGCCGCCGCGTCGGCGGCGTCGAGCAACCGCATCCGCGCTAACTGCGCCGAGGTGACGGTGATGATCCCGAGGATCAGCATCAAGGCGATGCAACAGAGGCCGATGATCAGGATGGTGATCCCGCCATCTTCGGTATCGCGGTTGCCTTGGCGGGATGCGGCGGCATACCGCGGACGCAGCCGGGGCATCACAATCCTCGGAACCGGTCGACGGTCACCACATGAGTGCTACTCACCGGCACCTCAAGCGGGATGACATTGCGCGCGAAGCTCGGAATCAACGGCAGCGGCACCGACACCGTGGCTTCCACGGTGATGGTGTTCTCGGGGCTCAGGCACGGCGTGGCGGCGCAACTGGTGGTGACGGTGCCGGTCCCCGCGAACCCTTGGTCCGCGAACGCAATTGCCGCTGCCGCCTGCGCCCGCCCGTATGCCGTGTCATCCCCCTCGGCCGTGACGAACGCGCGCCCGGCTTCCCGGGCGGCCTGGGCAACGGCATACGAGCCGGCCTGGACGCGTGCGATCATCAGAGTGAGATAGACGAGCGGAATCAGCAGCAGCACACCGAGGAAGACGAACTCCACGATTGCGCTGCCCTCCTCCGGCCCCGCTGCCCCCGCGGGTGTCCGGGCGGGCGACCACCGGGCCTGTATGCGGGTATGTCGTTGGGGTGTCATTGGATCTCCTGGAAGGCGCGTCCGGTGACGGTCAGTTCCCCGTCCGGACCGAGTGGGCCGATCAGCGGCAGGGGTGAGCGCACGGTCACGACGACAACCCCGACGCCGCCCACCGACTCGGTGCCGACGCTCACGTTTTGGCTGAAGCGCGCCGAGATGGATCGGTTGATCAGGTCCCGCGTGCGGGGGACAGCGTCACCGGGGGAGGCGTCCGCGCGAGCTCCCAGGCGGGCACCCTCGGCCGCACAGGAGATGAGGGTGTTGCGGATGTGCAGGGTCAGGCCGAGCTGGAAGACGGCGGCGAAGACGACCATGAGTAGGCCGGCGACCATCGCGAAATCCGCGACCGCAGCCCCGTCTTCCATCTCACCCCGGCGACCGCGCACTCCGACCAGTGCACGGCTCATCGGGCCTGGGTTCAGTTGCCCTGGGGGCCCACGTCGGTCAGGGCCTCGCTGAAGATCTCGCCCAGGCGGGTCTGGGCCAAGCCCCAGATCACGGACACCAGCCCGGCGGTCATCAGGGTGATGAGGACCCAGCCGGGGACATCGCCGCGCTCGTTGTCGCGGTCATGCAGGGCGTTGCGCAAGGCGACCATGAAGTGCAGGTGTGCCTTCAACAGAGTGTTCATCGGGAGATTCCTTTCAGGGGGAGACGCGCCGAATTGCGCTTGTCAGGAGGAGAAGTTGAGGAAGTCGAAGCCGGGGTAGACGGCAAAGAGCACCGTGATTGGAAGAACCAGGAAGACGACGGGGACCATCATGGCGATCTCCTTCTTGCCGCCCTTTTCCATGAGGTCGCGCCGGCCCTCTTCGCGCACGTCTTGGGCCTGCGAGCGCAGCACATCGGCGAGCGGGGTGCCGCGCTCGACCGCGATGACCACGCCGTCGACGAAACGACTCAGCGAGGTCAGCCCGGTGCGTTCGGCGAGGCCTCCCAGTGCCCGCGGCAGGCTGGCCCCGGCGCGGGCGTCGGCCAGGCAGCGGCCCAGTTCGGTGGCGAGTTCGCCCTGGGAGAGACGGCATACGCGCTGAAGCGCACCCACCGCGCCTTCACCGGCACCGACCGCGAGCGCGAGCAGTTCGGCGACGGTGGGGAACTCGGTGAGCATTCGCGCCTCGCGCCGGGTGGCCTGCCGGGTCAACAGTTGGTCGCGGCCGACCACGCCCAAGGCGGCACCGACGCAGGTGATGAACAGCAGGAAGAAGACGGACGAGCCATTGCCCAGGACGAGGCTCAGCCCGATCGCCGCACCCACCGCCGCGCCGCCGGCACCATAGAGCACCTGCTCGGCCCGGAAATGGTCCACATCAGGGGTCTTCCCCGCGCGCACGAGGCGCTGACGAACCGAGGCCGCGCCGCCGAGGATGCGTTCCACGAGGTGGGCGGCGTCACGCACGATCGGGCGCCCCAGGACAGCCAAAACCCCTGTCGGAGTAATGACTTCGCGTTGACGCAGCCGGGTGAACCCGACCGTGTCCACGAGGTATGGCGCCACCCTCGCCGCCAGAGTGGGTCGGCGGCGGGCGGCCAAGGTGCGGACGATGATCAACAGGCCCATGCCGAAAAGCAGCCCGGTGATCGCACCCCAGCGGCCGGGACCGAGTTCGAAGACCGGGTTCATCTCAGCACCCGGTCTTCCTCAGATCGGAAGAGCACACGTCTGAACTCCAGTCACGCCAATATCTCGTATGCCG
>CAKZIH010000093.1 GCA_936931335.1 uncultured Nostocoides sp.
GATCCTGCCTGATGGGGCCGGCGAGGTGGCCACCGCGGAAACCACGGTCGGACTGCAGATGACGCCTCGGTTGCGCCTGGACGTGCCCGACGATCGGCGCCGGCTGTGGCAACCCGCCGATCCGTTTCTCTATGACTTGATCTTCGAGCTCCTGGACGAGTCGGGTGCGGTGCTCGATCGGCTTGCGTCCTATGCCGGGCTGCGCACCCTGGCAATTGAAGGGCAGCGAATGCTGCTCAACGGCCGCCCGGTGTTCCAGCGGTTGGTGTTGGACCAGGGCTATTGGCCAGACTCCCTGATGACAGCTCCGGACGACGGAGCACTGATCCGGGATATTGAGCTGGGGCTGGCGGCGGGCTTCAATGGCGCCCGGGTCCACCAAAAGATCGCCGAGGAGCGCTTTCTATATCACTGCGATCGGTTGGGCTATTTGGTTTGGGGGGAGTTCCCCGATTGGGGTGTGTCCGGTCAGGGGCCGGCCGGCCACAACCAGCGGCCCGGGCCGACCTTCATCGCGCAGTGGGTGGAAGCGGTTGAGCGGGACTATTCGCACCCCAGCATTGTCGGCTGGTGTCCGCTTAACGAGACCCATCAGTACCTGCACGATCGGTTCACCGTGTTGGACGATGTGACCTTCGCGATGTACTGGGCAACCAAGGGGATCGACCGTACCCGGCCGGTGATCGACGCTTCTGGGTACAGCCACCGGGTGGCACAGACCGATGTCTGGGATAGCCACAGTTATGAACAGGATCCGGTGAAATTCGCCGAACTCATGGACGGTCTGGCCGATGGCCGACCGTTCACCAACACCGGCCGCAACACCGGATCGGCCTGGTCGCAGGCTCCAGATTATTCCTTGCCGTATGCCGGCCAGCCCTATTTCTGCAGTGAGTATGGCGGGATCTGGTGGGTGCCGCCGACCGCACGGGAGCGCGCGGATGCGGTGCAGAGCAATGAGACGTCCTGGGGTTATGGCGATCGGGTGCAGAGCGAGGAGGAGTTCTATCGTCGGGCCGAGGGCCTGACCCGCGTGCTCGACCAGGACCCGCGAATGTTCGGCTACTGCTACACGCAGTTGACGGACGTCTTCCAGGAGAAGAACGGCATCTACGCCTTTGACCGGTCGGTGAAACTTGATATGGACCGAGTCCGGGCGGTCTTCGACCACCCGGCGGCATACGAGGCGGTGGACTAACCGATCGAGTTCAGAGACGGGCGAGCTCGGATGGGCCGGGATTGGCCGCGGTGCGCAGGGACTTCATACCGGCGACCAAGGCGACCACCAGCAGGCTGGCGCCAAGCATGTGCGCCAAGACCAGCGCCTCCGGCAGATCGGTGAAGTACTGCACATAGCCGATCGCGCCCTGGGCGAGGGTGACCAGCAGCACGGCCTGCCAAGCGGAGCGCGGTCGATCGGCGCTCGCGGTCAGGCGCACGCCGATCCAGATGGCCACCACCAGGCCCACGAAGAGCATGACCGCATCGGCGTGCAGCCAGGACGCCGAGCGCGGGTCGAAGGAGAGGCGGGGGGGGTTGTTCGCGGGGCCCGGGGCTGCGGCGGGGAGGGGGTCGGGGC
>CAKZIH010000094.1 GCA_936931335.1 uncultured Nostocoides sp.
GCGAAGCCTTCTGCGCCGCGCCGGTCGCCGACGCCGCTTCCGCACTCGCCGCCATCCTCGAGGCCGAACGGCCCGATGTGCTGCTCACCTATGACGCCCACGGCGGCTACGGGCACCGCGACCATGTCCGGGTGCACGAGGTCGGGGCGGCCGCGGCGCGGCTGGCCGGGGTACCACGGGTGCTCGAGGCGACCATCCCGCGGGACCTGCTGGTGGCCGCGGTGCGCTCCTCGGCGCGCGTCTATCGCTATCCCCCGGAGTTCGACTTTGCGGCCTTCGCGCGCGCCTTCAGCGCCCGCTCGGAGATCACCCACCGGATCACCGTGACCCGGTATGCCGCGGCCAAGCGCGCCGCCATGCGCGCCCACGCCAGCCAGGCGGCGGCGGACGGGGCGGACCGCACGCTGGCGGCCTTCCTGCGGATCCCGCGACCGGCATACGACCTGGTCTTTGGTCGCGAGTGGTACCGCGACCCGGCGCACCCGGCGGGCGCCCCGGTGGCCCGGGACATCTTCGCGGGGTTGCCATGAGCACCGCGGCGACGACGGAGCCTGGGGGGCGCGCGCGGCACCAAGTCATCCAGGCCGCGGTCGGGCTGATCCTGTGCGCGGTGCTGCTGATCTGGGGCGTGCCGCGCTTCGGGCGCACCAGCTGGTCGCAGGTATGGCAGGTGCTCACCTCGGTGACCGCGGCGCAGGCCGGCCTGATCCTGGTGCTGGTGCTGCTCGGGCTGTGGAGCTACACCCTCACGCTGACCGCCTCCCTGCCCGGGCTGCGGCATTGGCGGGCGTTCGTGGTGAACATCTGCGGGTCGGCGGTGAGCAATCTGCTGCCCGGCGGCGGGGCGGTGGGGCTGGCAGCGACCTTCGCGATCTGCCGCACCTGGGGCTTCTCGCGGCGGGCGGTCTCCACCTCGGCGATCGTCTCCGGGGTCTGGAACACCCTGGCGCGGATCGCCTTGCCCCTCATCGCCATCGTCGCGCTGTCGATGGGACGCACCGGGCTTCCGGGGTTGCTGCGGGATGCCGCGGTGGCCGCGGTGATCTCCGGGCTGGGCATCGTGGCGCTCTTTGTGCTCGCGATCCGGTCGGAGCAGCGGGCCCTGGCGATCGGTCGCTTCGCGGAGCGGCTGCTGCGCCCGATGCTGCGCCGGACCCGGCAGACGATGCCCATCGACGTCCTGGTGGCGGACCTGCGGGCCCGGATCATCGACGTGGTCCGACATGGCTGGCCGGGGTTGACCCTGGGGTTGGTGGGCTATTTCGGCTGCTACTACCTAGCGTTCCTCGCGGTCATGCGGGCCACGGGAGTGGACCTCTTCCACGGCGAGCTTTTCGCCGCCTTCGCCATCGGCCGGCTGCTCACCGCGGTCGGGGTCACCCCCGGCGGTCTCGGCGTCACCGAGGCCGGGACGGCGGCGGCGCTGGTGGCGTGGGGCGCCATACCGGCCGAGGCGACGGCCGGGGTGGTGCTCTTCTCCGTCTTCACCCACCTGCTCGAGGTGCCCCTGGGCGCGCTCGGGTGGCTGGCGTGGACCTTCTCCTCGCGCGTGGAACCCGTCGAAGAGGACGCCGACCACTGACCGGCACCAGCTTCCCGGCCGCAGCTTCACCCGGGAACCTTGCGCTCACCCCCGGCTAGAAAGTCGCTGGAACCACAACTTTACGGCAGCCGGAGAGAGACCGGGGACCGCCGGGGCGTCAGCGCAGCAGGCGCTGGAGCTGGCGGGTGCGGGCCTGGTCGGCGATGGCGTCGTCGAGGGGGTTGGGCTCGAACTCGCGGCCGGTGGCCAGGGTGGCGGCATACCCGATCAGGGCATCGGCGAGGCGAGGGTTGGCGGGCAGGATCGGACCGTGCAGATAGGAACCGATGACATTGCCGGTGCGGGCGCCCTCGGTACCATCCTCGCCGTTATTGCCCAGGCCGCTGCGCACCGTGCCGAAGGGCGCCTGGCCGGCGCCGAGGCGGGTGGAGCCGGAGTGGTTTTCGTAGCCGACGACATCGCCGAAGTCCGTGCTCAGCACCACCGGGCCGATCATCCGCTTGGCGTTGCCTTGGGTGGTCACATCGAGGATTCCCAGGCCGGGCAGCCTGACCCCGTCGACGGTGACGAAGGCATTGCCAAACAGCTGATACATCCCGCAGATCATCAACATCGGGGTGCCGGCGGCGGCCAGTTCTCGCAGCCGAGGCGCGATCACGGCCAGGTCATGCTCGACCCGCGCCTGCCCGGAGTCCTGGCCGCCGCCGCCGAGCACCAGGTGCGCCTGCGTGGGGAACGGCGCCCCGGGATCATGGCGGTGCAGCACCGGCGTATATCCGTGCCGGGCCAGCCGACTCGTCATTACCCGGGTGTTGCCCAGGTCGCCATAGATGCTCATCTCGCGCGGATAGAGATGCACCACGTGCACCTCCCCCTTGCTTGGCCCGGTGGCCTCGCCCACGATGCTCATGACGCCTCTTCCCCGAACGCCGGTATGTCGTAGCGCGCCGCCAGCATCCGCCGCAGCGTCATCATCGCCGTATAGGTGCAGAAGATCCGGGCCGGTTGGCCGTCGCGCTCGGCGAGGAAGCGCTCCAGGGCCCGGTCCAACTCCGGTTCCACATCGGCGACGCCCACCTCGTCATACTCCAGGCGCAGCGCCATGTCGTAGGCCCGCACACCGGTGGTGAGCGCCACCCCGACCTCGCGCAGGCTCTCGAAGGACACGTCATACAGCCAGGAGACATCCCGGCCGTCGGCGTAATCGTCGTTGATCGCGATCATCGTGCGCTCGGGCGTGCTGCCATAGGTGGACAGCGCCACCGTGAACCCGGCCGGGTTCTTCACCAACACCAATTCCAGCGGCGCCCCGCCGGCGTCGATGACCTCACCGCGACCGAAGGCCGGGGTGAGCGCGGCCAGCGCCCCCGCCGCGGCCGCCGGGTCGAACGCCGCGCCGAGCAACTGTCGGGCCATCGCCGTGGCCGCAGTGGCATTGATCATCGCGGCCAGGCCGCGCTGGCGCAGTTCCACCGGGCCCACGATCCCGCCGCTGCCGTCGGCGCCGAGCAGGATCTCGAATTCCCGCTCGTCGCGCGGCCGCAGCAGTATGTCGTCCGCCCCCGCCTGAGGTGCCACATAGGCGTCCCCGGCCCGGGTGTCCTGCTCCATGAGCTCGGGTAGGCGGTGGGCGATCGAGGCGTCCAGGCCGAAGCGGCCCACCTGCACCCCCGCCTGCACGCCGTCGACGGCCCGGGCGACGAAGGAGTCGTCGCGGTTGACCACCACGCCGGTCCGCGCCACCGCACCGAGCTGCGCCAGCAACCGGGCCGTATGGTCGATCTCCGCGAACCGGTCGAGCTGGTCGCGGGCCACATTCAGCAGCAAGGCGTGGGTGGGGGCGATGGCCTCGGCAAAGCGCAGCGCATGCGCCTCGTCCAACTCCAGCACGGCGATATCGGCGACCGGCTTGCCCCGCAGCCCCACCTCACCCAGCAGCGCGGAGATCACCCCCCGGGTGAAGTTGCTGCCGGTGGGATTGGTGAAAACACTGCGGCCGTGGGCGCGCAGCACCGCGGTGAGCATCCGGGTGGTCGTGGTCTTACCATTGGTCCCGGAGACCACGACGATCCCCTCGGGCAGCCCGCCCAGG
>CAKZIH010000095.1 GCA_936931335.1 uncultured Nostocoides sp.
GCGAGGCCGTCGGCGTCAAGGTCGGCAAGACGCCGTCCGAGACCGCGGACCTGATGCGCGAGATCATGAAGGGCCTGCAGAAGTAGACCCCCGCTGAGCCGCCGGTAGCCCGAGAAGGGCTGCAGCAGAACGCAATCCGGAGCCGTCCCGCAGTATGCGGGGCGGCTCCGGCTGCGTTACCGGCTCACCTGCGTTACCGGCTCACCTGCGTGACCTGCTCAAGTGCGTTGCCGGTCTAGCCGCGTGACCGGCTCAGGCGCTCTTGGGGCCGCTGGCGCCGAAGCGGGCGCCCTGCGGGTCGGTCGCGATGATCACATAGCCGCCGCCGGGCACCTCGGTGGGGCCGTGGTGGACGGTGCCGCCCTCGCCGGTGACCCGGGCCGCGGTCGCGTCGATATCGACGACGTTGAAGTACGGCAGCCAGGCGGGAGCCGGCATACCGAGCAGGTTCATGATGCCGACCGCCCGCTGTCCGGCGATATCGGCGAGCTGGTAGGGGCCGTCGTCGCCCATGTCCATCGACTCGCCCGCATTCCAGCCCAGGACCTTCGCATAGAAGTCCATGGCGGCGCTCGGGTCGCTGGCGGTCAGCTCGTGCCAGCAGCCGTGCCCCGCCCGCTCCGGCTCGAATGCCCGGGTCGTCGGCGGGTTCTCCATCGGCAACGGATGCAGGATCCCGAAGACCGCGCCCTGGGGGTCCGCGCAGACGGCGAAGCGACCCGTCCCGGGGATGTCGGCAGGCTCCTTGAGGAGCGTGCCGCCGCCGGCGGTGACCGCCTGACCGGCCGCGTCGCAGTCCTCGACCTCAAGGTAAAAGATCCAGTTCGGCGGCGGATTGCCTTCCTGTTCGCCAAGCGCCATAAGCCCGGCCACCCCGTTGCCCCCGCCACTACTGGCGATCCGCTAGTCAAAGCCCTCGACACCGGACTCCTGGACCTGCCAGTCCAGGACGGTCTCGTAGAACCGAGCCGCCCCGTCAAGGTCGGTGGTGCCCAGCTCATACCAGCACGGCAGCCCGGCCCGGGCGGTGCCGGCGGTTGTCGTCTCGTTCATTGCTGTCCTCTCGGTTGTGCGGCCGGGCCGATGCACCGGCCATCGTCAGGCTAGTGGGCACCACCGACAGCCCGCCGGGCCTATTGCGCGGCCAGCACCAGCAGCGCGCCGGCGATCATCGCCGGGCCGAAGGCGATGCGGTCCGAGCGTGTGATCCGGCGTGTCAGGAGCAAGGCACCGGCGGCCAGCCCGGCCATCAGGAACGCGAGATAGGTCCCTACCGCCGCGGCCTCCCACCCGAACCAGCCCAACGCCATACCGAGCAGGCCGGCCAGGGTGACGTCGCCGCGGCCGAGCCCGCCGCGCGGCGCGAGCCGGTGCAGCAGGTAGTAGCCCGCCCACAGGGCAAACCCCACGAGCGCTGCGCGCCGCAGCGCATGCCAGTCGTCGGTGACCAGCGAACACAAGGTGAGCAGCAGCGCGAGCGCGGGATAGCACGGCCAGGTCAGCACCCGGGGCAGGCGGTGCACGTCCAGGTCGATGGCCGCCAACGTCACCCCGGCAACGGCGGCGAGCGCCCCGGTCACCGGGACCGGCCACGCCCAGTCGCCCAGCCCGTATGCAGTGAGCCCGGCCACCGCGCCGGCGGCCGGCACCACCCACGCCAACCGCCGCTGCGGGCGATCGTCGTCATAGCGATAGAACCCGGTGCGCAGCCGACCCAGGGTCAACCACCCGGCCAGCGCGCCAAGCGCGGCGAGGATGAGCGCCGGGGCGAGCGGCGCGTAGGGGAACAGGTGCGCGTCCATACCGGCTCCTAGTCCCGCTGCCCCGGCCTGTCCGGCGCCGTGGCGGTGAGCCTAATTCTCTGGGCCCGATGGTGCAGCCGCAATCCACAGCCTCAGCGGCGCACGGCGCGATCCCGCAGGCGACGCAACTCCTGGAATGCCTGGGCATCCGTAGGAAAGACCCGGTAATTCGTCGGGTTGACGTCCAGCACGAGCGTGGTGATCCCGCCGCTGGCGAGGTGGCCGAGGGCGACATAGGTAGTCCCGTCGGCCTCGCTGGCCGACCGCGGGACCTGCCACATGTCCTGGAAATCGCCGGCCTTTGCGCCGGGGCAGTCCGCCAGACTTTTCTCGAGTTCTGCAAGGAGGACCGAGGTCTCGGACCCCTCCTGCACCCGTTGGCGCGCGAAGGCACGTCCGGTCTCGGCATTCGCCACGCCCATGGCGCCGACTACCGAGGCCGGTTCCGCGTCACAGGGAATGAACTCACCGGCCACATCGACCGCGGCGGACTCCGTGCTCGCCCCGCCGGTCAGCGTCGCGGAGCGGAAGTCGTCCGGCTCCAAGAAGCGCCCGGCCTGCGGCATTGCGCGATCGGAATACCCACTGAGCACGCGCGCGGAGGCGGTCCCGGTGGCGTGGGTGCTGGTCGTGGTGGCGGGCGTGGCCACCCGGGTCTGCGTGTCCTGCACCACTGCGGAGAGGGCGACGACCCCGGCGATCACCGCGGCCGCGGTTCCGCCGGCGATCCACCAGTTGCGCTGGCGTCGGCGCGACCCGAGGACGGTGACGACCGTCGGATCGGGCAGCGCGAGGTTGTCGACATCCGCGCGCAGGGACAACAGTGCCCGGCGGACGAAGTCGTCGTCGGCCTGGCTCCAGTCGGCGTCGCTGACGGGAGAGTCGCTTCGGTATTTCTCGTGCCAGTCGGGGTGGGGACCGACTGGGTCGTGGGGGTCAGACATCGTCCCCCTTCCGGGGCCTGAGATGAGACGCGAGGGCCGCCCGGCCGTGATGGAGCCGGGCCTTGATGGTGCCTTGAGGGAAGCCGAGTTCCGCGGCGATAGCCTCGACGGACATGTCGAGCAGATAAAACAGGGCGAGCACTTCCCGGTGGTCGTGGGAGAGTTCGCGCAGCGCCGCCACCACGACCATACGGTCTTCGGACATGGCTGCGTGCTTTTCCCGGTCCAGCGCGAGGGCGCGGTAGGCCTTGTCGCGGCCAACATCCTTGCGCCACTGGGAGATTGCCAGGCGGCGGGCGACGGTGCGCACCCACGACAGGGGGTCGTCGGCCTTGCTGACGGTATGCCAGCGCTGCCACGCCCGCGCGTAGGCCTCCTGGGTGCAGTCCTGAGCGATGGTGAGATCGCCGGTAGTCACATAGACGAGGTGGATCACTCGGGAGACGGTGGCGCGATAGAAGTCGTCAAAGTTGAGGTCCGCCTCCATCGGCGCGCACCTCCCCTCACTGAGCACGTGGACGCCGCCTTGCGCCCAGCCCTCGGCCATGACTGTCATACTCTGCCGGACGCACGGGCGGCCTTGGTGGTTGCCTCTGTCGCTACCCGAGAGTAGGACGTCTTTTTTCGGCTGCTCGGGTGACGAACAAATTCATCCGCCCGGTGCGGCGTGGGTGCGGCGAACCACGGACGTGGTCGGCAACCATGGGAGGCGTCATGGCTCTCCTGGAATCCGCCCACCCGACCGAGACCACCGCCGAGCCCGAGACCGCCACGCGCCCCTGGCTCTCGCCGCTGCTCGGCGGCGCCGCCGCGGCCGCCTGCGGGCTGGTGCTCTGCCTGATGGCCGCCGGCATCGTCGGGGCGCTCGCCGCCCGCGCGACCACGGACTGGGGGAACTTCTTCGGAGTCGGCGCCTCGCTGTGGCTGCTCATGGGTGGTGGGCGACTCGCGGCGGATGGGGTTTTCCTCGCCCTCACCCCGCTGGCCGGTTTCGGTCTGCTGCTGTGGGCGGCCATCCGCGGCGCTCGATCGACGCTCCCGGAGAGCGGCCCGACCCGAATTCCGTATGCCGCCTACCTCGGCGGGTATGCGGCGGTCGCCGCCGCGGGTTGCGGGGTGGCGCTCGCCGGACCCGCGACGCCGGTGTGGTGGTCGCTGCCGCTGCCGGTGCTCGGCATACCGGCGTTGGCCCTGGCGCTGGCCGAAGGTCGGCGCGGTCGGCTGGACAAACTGACTCGGCACATCCCGCGCACGGTGCGTCGCGCCGTGGGCCCCGCGTGGCGCACGTCGTTGGTCCTCCTGGCGCTCGGAATGCTCGGTGTGCTCGCGGCGGTGGCCCTGCACCTGGGCTCCGTGGGCACGCTCTATCGCGAACTCGACACCGGCCTGCTGGGCGCGCTCGCGCTGACCGTGGGCCAACTCGCGGCGCTGCCCAACCTGGGCCTCTGGGTGCTCTCGGCGCTCACCGGGCCGGGCTTCGCGGTCACCGAAGGGGCCCGGGTGTCGCTCGGGTCCGCGGACACCGGCGTGCTGCCGATGATCCCGGTCTTCGGTGCGCTGCCGGGCGGGGGCGACTTCGGTTGGTATGTCCGGCTGCTCTGGCTGCTGCCGGTGTTCGTCGGCGGGTATGCCGCCCGCCGCACCCTGGCCGGCATCCCGCGCCTGGCCAGCGGGCGCACCAAGCTCGGCTCGGTCGCGGTCACCGTGCTGCTGACCAGTGTTTTCCTCGGCATCCTGGACGCGATCGCCGGCGGTTCGCTGGGCGATGGGCGGCTGGCGTCGGTCGGACCCTCGGCGCTATCCCTCAGCCTGTCACTGCTGGTCAGCCTGGGCATCGGTGCGGGCGTGGTGGTCGCCCGCGACTGGTGGCGGCTGCGCCGCTGAGCTGGCCCGCCGCTGACACCGAATCCCTCGCCCCGGTAGGCTCGGGCGGCGTGAGCATCCCCCCGTCGCCAGCCCAGCGCGGGGGCGACGCCGAGCGGATCTTCACCCCTAGCCCGGGCCGCCGCGCCCGCATCGTGGTGCTGGTCTCCGGTTCGGGCACCCTGCTCCAAGCGCTGCTCGATGCCGCGGCGGACCCGGCATACGGGGTGGAGATCGTGGCCGTCGGGGCCGACCGGACGGACACGCTCGGTGAGCAGCGGGGGCGGGCGGCCGGCATACCGACGTTCGTGGAGCGGGTCGGCGACCATCCCGACCGGGCGGCCTGGGACGCGGCGCTGACGGCGCGGGTGGCGGCATACGAGCCGGATCTGGTGGTGTCCGCGGGCTTCCTCAAGCTCGCCGGGCCCGCCTTCCTCGAGCGCTTCGGCGGGCGATATCTCAACTCGCACAATGCTTTGCTGCCCAGCTTCCCGGGCATTCATGGCCCGGCCGACGCCCTGGCGTATGGCGTGAAGATCACCGGCGCCACGCTCTTCGTCGTCGACGCCGGCGTGGACACCGGGGCCATCGTCGCCCAGGTCGCCGTGCCCGTCGCCGATGACGACACCGTCGACTCCCTGACCGAACGCATTAAGTCCGCCGAACGCCCGCAACTGGTCGACACCGTCGGCCGGATGGCGCGCCTCGGATACACCATCACTCAGCGAAGGGTCACCATCCCGTGAACGCCGCCCCCACCCCGCCCGGCCCCAGCGCCGACGTCCGCCCCGTGCGCCGCGCGCTGATCTCCGTCTATGACAAGACCGGTCTGGCGGAGTTGGCCCGCGGGCTGCACGAGGCGGGCGTCGTGCTTGTCTCGACCGGGGGGTCTGCGGCGTTGCTGACGGACGCGGGCATCCCGGTGACCGAGGTTGCCGAGATCACCGGCTTCCCCGAATGCCTGGAGGGACGGGTCAAGACGCTGCACCCGGTGGTGCACGCCGGGGTGCTGGCCGACACCCGTAAGCCGGATCACCTGGAGCAGCTGGCGGAACTGGACATCCGGCCGTTCGAGTTGGTGGTCTGCAATCTCTACCCCTTCCGTGAGACCGTCACGTCCGGCGCGGACCCGGATGAGTGTGTGGAGCAGATCGACATCGGCGGTCCGACGATGGTGCGGGCCGCGGCCAAGAACCATCCGTCGGTGGCCATAGTCACCGACCCCGCGGCATACGGGATGGTGCTGGAGGCGGTGCGCGGCGGTGGGTTCACCCTCGAGCAGCGGAAGTTGTTGGCCGCCAAGGCCTTTGTGCACACGGCCGAGTACGACAACGCCGTCGCGAACTGGTTCCTCAATGGGTATGTGGATTCCTCCGGCGGCGACGGCTTCCCGGCCTGGACCGGGGCCACTTGGACCAAGCGGCAGAGCCTGCGGTATGGCGAGAACCCCCACCAGCGCGCGGCGCTCTATACCCACTGGCGCCCGGGCCTGGCCAGCGGAGAACTGTTGCACGGCAAGGAAATGTCGTACAACAACTATGTGGACACCGATGCCGCAGTGCGCGCGGCCTATGACCACGGCGACGCCCCGACGGTGGCGATCATCAAGCACGCCAACCCATGCGGGATCGCCGTCGGGGAGAGCGCCGAGGCGGCATATGCCGCGGCCCATGCCTGCGATCCGGTGTCCGCGTATGGCGGTGTGGTCGCCACCAATGTGCCGGTGACCGTGGCGATGGCGCAGGCCCTCAATGAGTCGTTCAGCGAGGTGGTAGCGGCGCCGGCGTTCGACGAGGACGCGCTGGTTGTCTTGCGGGAGAAGAAGAATCGCCGTCTCGTGCAATTGCCCGAGGGTATGGCGGCCCATCGCGACCCGGTGGAGTTCCGGGCGATCTCCGGGGGTCTGCTGATGCAGACCGTGGACCGGATCGACGCGGTGGCGAACGAGGACGCGGCCGAGGGCGGGGACGACCCGGCGCACTGGCGACTGGTCAGCGGCGCCAAGGCGGACGAGGCCACCCTGCGTGACCTCCAATTCGCGTGGCGGGCAGTGCGAGCCGTGAAGTCCAATGCCATCCTGCTGGCCCGCGACGGGGCCGCGGTGGGGATCGGCATGGGGCAGGTCAACCGCGTCGACTCCTGCCGCCTGGCCGTGGGCCGGGCCGGGGAAGACCGGGCGCGGGGCGCGGTTGCTTCCTCCGATGCCTTCTTCCCATTCGCCGACGGGCTGCGGATCCTGCTCGATGCGGGGGTGCGGGCCGTGGTGGCGCCGGGTGGTTCGGTGCGCGACGAGGAGGTCATCGCCGCCGCCGAAGCCGCCGGGGTGACCATGTACTTCACCGGGACCCGACACTTCGCGCACTGACGTCTGGCGCCGCGGCCGGTGTGGGGCATGCCCCCGCGCCCGATAGCGGGTAGCGAAATCGGGGTGCACGCAACGGCGGGTAGTGAAATGGGTGCCGTGGCGCCGATATCACTACCCGGTGCGTGGTGGGTCAGCGCAGGCGTTGAGCTAGCGCAGGTGTTCAGCTAACGCAGGCCCTTGGCCCGGGGGCCATGTTCGCCGACCGCGGCCAGCAGGCGGCGGCAGACGACGACCTGGGTGACGGCATACGCGATCGCGACCACGGCGAGCAGCAAGGCCAGCCAGGGGCGCTCCGTCGCGCATGCCCCGCCGTCTCGGTAGGCCGCCAGGCGCTCGTCATGGGTGGTGGCGTTCACCATGACCGCAGCGAGGCCGGCGAGCACCAGCGGGAACCCGGTGCCGGCAACGAGGGCCGCGCGTATTCGGTGGGCGGGCGTCCAGCGGGTGGTTCGGGTGAGCAGCACCAGCCCGGCGACCCAAGCGAGGGCCGCCAGCGGGATGCCCAGGACGGTGAGCGCGAGCGCCTCCGCCGCGAGCAGGCAGGCGATCGCGGGGCCCTCCCAGCGTCCCGTGTGTTTGGCGATCCAGGGGTGTTTGGCGATCGAGTGGTGCTTGACCATGCGAGCGTGCTGCGGAGGGCTCATCGGGTGGCCAGGCGGGGTAGGCGCAGGAGTCCTTCCAGGGGGCCAGGCAGCCGGGTGGCGCTCCACGCCCAACTGCCGAACACGCATACGGCCAGGGTGAGGCCAAGCACCCACCACTGATCATCGTCCCAGCCCACGCCGGTCACTCGCTGCAGCCCGGCGAGCAGCAGGACCTGAACCGTGTACGCGGTCAACGCCATTCGGCCGGTGGCCAGCAGTGGCCGCAGCACCAGCGGCCGTTCGCGGAGGCGGTCGCACAGCCATACGGCGGCGGCGGTGGTGCCCGCGGCGAAGGCGAGCGAGCCGAGGATTTCGGCGTGGTCACCGGCATACGGCTGGGCGCCGCCGGCCACCCGCCCGAGCCCGTATGCCGCGAGCGTCACCGTGGCGGCCATGGCGACGAACGCCGCACCGGCGCGACCCCGGCCGCCGCCGTGGTGCAGCCACCAACCGAGCGCGACACCACCCAGGCCGAAGACCAGGTGAGTGGTGAGGCGGTAGCTGTACCCGGATAGCAGCCAGCCGATCCCTTGCGCGACATCGGGATTCGTCACCGGATGCGTCATCAGCCAGTCCCGCACCAGGTTCATCGTCACCGGCGACACCAGCCACAGCGCCGCACACCCGGCCAGCGCGATCCGCGGGCGAGCGGCGATGCGGGGCACCACGGGCGCCAAGGCGATCGTCAGCAGCCCGAGCGTCGGCAGCACCACATCGATGTAGTCGTAGGCGCGCTGCAGGAAGATCCCCAGCGCCAGGAGCACCAGCCCGCGGAAGAGGTTCTCCACCAAGCGAATTCGACCGGCATCCGGGCCCGCCGAGGACCCGGCGCGCAGGCAGCCGAGACTCAACCCGACGCCGATCAGCAGCGCGAAGAGCGGCGCGGTGAGGTATTCGGCCGGCAGGTCGATCGGCGAGGGCGAGGTGTGGGCGACGACCATGGTGCACACCGCCAGTCCGCGGGCCAGGTCGATGCCGTCGATTCGCCGGGTGGCGGTCGTGGCGGTGGCCGTCGACATAGGTCAGCGGGGGCGGATGGTCGCGGGGTCCACGGCGATCCATGTGGCCTCGGCCTGGGCGAGCAGGCGCCCGTCGGATCCGTATGCCGCAGTGCCGGATTCGTAGCGCCGCCCGGCCGATCCGCGCGGCCACGCCATGACCACGCAATCCTCGCCCTCTGCGGGCAGTTCGTCGATGCGAGCGGACATGGTGCCCAGCACCATCGGCCGGCCGGCGATGCCCGCGGACCAGCCGCCCGGGCAGTCCAGAGCCGCCCAGAGCACCTCGGGCGAGATGTCCGTGGCGCGCCAGGCCGCCGCATACTCACCGGTCCCGTCGGGCACGCGGGCGGCCGCCATTTGCAAGCCGTCCACGCGCGCAGTGCCGCACGAGAAGCAGGTGGGGAAGGGGTGCGCCTCCCGGCCCTCGTATGCCGCGCGCAGCGCCTCGGCCTGCGCAAAGGGCACCGGCCCGTCCAGCGGGGGCTGTCCCAGGTCACCGCCGAGCCGCGCGCGGGCAATCTCGCTCTCGCCGTCAATGCTCTTGTCGCGCACCACGATCGCGCCATCGTCCGCGGTGCTGACCGTCAGTTCCCGCTCCAGCGGCGGCGGCGCACTGAGCCGCACGCTCACCACTCGGCCCCCATCGTCGTCCTGCGCGTGGAGCACCACCCGTGCCAGGTGCCCCGCGAACCAGCCGCCGTTGGCGGAGTCCGGGGGACCGTTGTAGCGGGCGGGGATGGTGACGGTGGTCATGCCCCGATTGTGCCGGTCGCTGGGCTCGAGCTCACCGCGACGCACCCGGCACGCCGTCCTCGGCTCGTGCCGGGCCGGCGGCGGGGCTACTCCGCCCCGAAGGACGGCCAGCCGCCCTGCGGCGCGGACCCGATCGGCAGCGCGCGAAGCGCGTGAAGGAGAAGGGGATCCTGCGCCTCCAGCCAATCGACGAGTTGCCGGAAGCTGACCAGGTAGGTGTCCTTGTCCTGCGACATGGTTCGCATCGACTTCTCCACGGCGTCCATATAGACCCCGCCGTTCCACTGCTCGAAGTGGTTGCCGACGATCATCGGCGCCCGGTTGCCGTTGAGGGCGCGCTCGTGCCCGGCCATCAGCGCGCCATACGCCTCCTGGCCCCATTTCGCGTGGTGGGTGGGGTCCTTCGTCGGCTGCGGCCCGCTCTGGTTGGCCATGTAGTTGTAGTCCATGGCGAGCACCTCGTAGCGGTGGCCGGGGAAAGGGATCTGCGACAGCGGCAGGTCCCAGATCGTCGTCCCCGTGAACTGGCTCGGCCACACCTGCTTGCCGCCGAGCGAACTGTCATACCGCCAGCCGAGTTTCGCGGCGGTGGGCAGGAGGTTGTCCTGGCCGAGGAGGCACGGGGTGCGCGAGCCGATGAGTTCCTTGCCGTAGTCGAATGGCAGCGACGGTATATCGTCCCAACCCGTCGTCGTGCGCCAGTGGGTAACCATCCACATGGCCTGCTCGATCTCGGATTCCCAGTCTGCCGCAGACCAATTCGCCACCGAGCCGGGTCCAGAGCAGAAGTGACCGTTGAAGTGGGTGCCGATCTCGTGGCCCTCGCTCCAGGCCGCCCCGATGCCCTCGATGGTGCGCCGCACCGAGGCGTCCGACAGGAAGGGAATGTCGCTGCGGCCCACCGCATTCCGGGGCGGCCGGTACTCCTTGGCGTCCCGGCCGCGCAGCACATAGAGCCCGCTGAGGAAAAGCGTCATCGACGCCCCGGTCTCCTTGGCGACCTTGCGGAAGTGCGTCAACAGCCCGGCGTCGGTGTCGCCCGCGCCATCCCAGGAGAAGACCACGAACTGCGGCGGGGCCTGTCCCGGCACCAGCGGCGGCAGCGTCGGTTGGTTGGGTTGCGGCCCGGTGTGGGCCGTCGAACCATCGCCGATGGGCTGGTATGTCGGTGTGCTCGCCGTCGCGCTCCGCTTCGCGTCAGTGCTCGAGGAGCCGGTGCCGCTCGGCGTGGTGGCGGAGCCGGTGGCGGTCCGCCCGATCCGCGCACCCCCGCAACCGCCCAGCGCCCCCGCCAATGCCCCACCGGTCAGCAGCATCGCGCTGCGCCGAGTTGCCTGCGCCATATCCGATCAACCCCCTCCGCGTGCCAGTCTCCCGATGTGGACCCCGACACCAGGGACGACGCGCCGAGGAGCAGCTCGGTTGGCTAGTTGCCCGACAAAAGTTCAGTCGGCGGCGGCGGAAATGTCGAGCAGGGCCGCGGCATATGCCTCCTCGGGATCGGCGGCCCGGCATTCGCGCTGCTCACCGGCCGTGACATAGGTGACCCGCCAGCCACCCTCGGCCCGGGTGAGTGCGATCAGCCGATCTCCGATGAGCTCGCGCAATTGGTCCTCGCGGGGCAACCACACGGTGCGCTCCAGGCCGACCGAGTCCAGCGCCCATTCGGTGGTGCCATTGAAGCCGAGCACCGTCTGATCGGCGTAGTGGTGCACCTCGATGGTCAGATCGCTGACCCAAAAGACATCCGCGTCCAGCTGCGGTTGATCGATGGCGAAGCGATCACCCGCCCGGGGCTCCCACAGGATTCCGGCGGCGGCGAGGGCGCGTGCGGTGGCGACACTGAGCATTCCCCATTGTCTCCGGTACGACACCCGTATGCCGTGCCCCCGGTATGGCGGGCAGCCACGGCCCTCAGCGCGCGCGACGGTTGCGCCGCGCCAGGCTCGTGGTGAGCGCGGTGGCGAAGGCGCACCACCCGGCATACGGCAGCAAGAGCGTGCGGCGCCGGCTCGCGGTGCTGCCCGCGCGCCGGGCGAGATCGGCGCTGGAGGCGGTGAGCGCGGCCGCCTCGAGCACCGCCAGCGGCAGCCGGTGGGCGCGGAAGAAGAGTGCGCTCCAGAGCGCATTGAGCACCAGGTTGCCGCCGAGCGCGGCGCGGTAGCCGTCCCGTTCTGCGGTCTTCGACTCGCGCTCCAGTTGGGTCAGGTGGGCCGCACTCACGCCGGCGATCACGGCATACAGGCTGCTCCAGGCGATCGGAAAGGCCGCCCGCGGCGGCTGCCAGCGAGGCTTGTCGAGCCGGGCATACCAGCGCGAATCCGTTTGCGTGGCAAGCGACCCGACTCCCGCAGCGGCGGCGACGGCGAGCGAGCACGCCACCAGATTGCGCGGGCCGGTGTCCGGGGGCGTATGCCGCAGCGCCTCCCGGATGGCCGCGCGCACCCCGACCGAGTTGGGCCGCTCGAGTTGGGCGTCGAGATCGTGCTCCTGGGCCACCATCGGATGCACCAGGCTGGCGATGAGCGGCCTTGCCAGCCCGGGTTGCACGGGGGTGAGCCCGCCGACCCACAGGCTGGCCAGGTCTGGGGTGAGCACCGGCAGGGCCGTGATCCAGCGCCGTCGCAGGCCGGCGACCTCGGCATAGGTCTGCATGAGCTCGCGATAGGTGAGGACATCGGGGCCGGCGATGTCGAAGGTCCGGTTCACCTCCGCCGGCAGATCGGCGGCCGCCCGCAGGCAGCGCAGCGCATCCTCCAGCGCGATTGGCTGGACGGGGTTGTCGATCCACGCCGGGGCCACCATCACCGGCAACCGGCCGGCGAGATAGCGCAACATGTCGTAGGACGCCGAGCCGGCCCCAAGGACGATCGCCGCCTGCAGACACGCCGCCGGCACCGGCCCGTCGAGCAGGATCTGGCCGATCTCGACCCGCGAGGCCAGGTGGGGGGAGAGGGAGGCGTCGGCCGGGTGCAGCCCGCCGAGATAGACGATCCGGGACACGCCGGCCCGGTCCGCTTCCTGGGCAAAGGTTCGGGCCAACTCGCGGTCCTGGTCGGTGAAGTCGCCGCCCTCCATCGAGTGGATGAGGTAGTAGGCGACCTCGACCTCGGCGAGCGCCCGGGCCACGGTATGCCGCTCCCGCGCGTCCCCCTCGACCACCTCGACGGCGTCGGCCCAGTCATGCCCGGCCAGGCCGGCGCGGTGGCGAGTCAGCACCCGCACCACGAACCCGTCCGCCAGCAGCCGGGGCACGAGCTGTCCGCCGACGAATCCGGAGGCGCCGGTGACCAGGGCCCGCCGGCGGGGCGGGGTCGTTGTCGTGTGTGTACTCATGAGAGTCCATCCAACACTGGCGGCAGCAGGAAAAGCATCGAGCTCGACCAGATGCAGTGCGTGAGGATCGGACCGAGCACCCCACCGGTGACCCGGCGTTGCAGCCCGGTGAGCAGGCCCAGGAAGGCCGCGGCGAGCACCAGCATCGGGTTGCCGGTGCCGGCGGTGGTCAGGGCATAGACCACCGTAGTCACGGCCACGGCGTGCTTGCGGCCGACCGCGGCATACAGGGCCCCGCGAAAATACAGCTCCTCCGCGATCCCGCTGACCACGACGATCACGGCGATTAGCCCCAGCGAGCCGACCCGGGCGTGATCGAGGACATGGTTGACCTGCTCGACGAGCACCGGGATCCGGGAGATTGCCACCGCGCCGAGCAAAAAGACCGCCACCAGCAGGCCGCCCAGTGCCAGGCTCTGCACGACGGGGCGCGCGTCCTGGGTGCCCGCGCGGGTGTTGGCGCGGCCCAGGTGCAGCGGACCGGAGGCCAGCGCCCCCACCGTCCATACCCCGGCCAGGGCGAAGGTGGCGTAATAGAAGACCGGGTCGCCCGGCTTCAGGCGCAGCGACCAGCCGAGCAGCACCGCGCCGACGACGAGGGTGAGCAGCGAGATGATCCGGCGGCGGCGGAAGGCCGCATCGCTCTCCAGATGGTCGCGCTCCACGGGTCGCCACAGGGCCGCGGTGAGGAAGGCCCGCAGCTCGGTGACCGGGTTGATCCGCGATCCCCGGTGTTGCAAGTCGGACCTCGTGGGCCCGTCCGGTTCTCCCGTAGGCAGCGTAGGTGTGCTCATCCCAGGACCTTCGTTCGGGTGCTTTCATACCGGCGCAGGGCTTCGCGCCGCTCGGCGGCGTGGTCGATGAGGCGTTCGGGATAGCCGTGGGCCAGGCCGTCGGCGGCCCGCCACGGCTCGTGCGCGCCCGATCCGGCCAGGTGCCGCAACTCGGGGACATGGCGGCGTACATAGTCGCCCTCGGGGTCGAAACGTTGGCCCTGGGTGATGGGGTTGAAGACCCGGAAATAGGGCGCCGCGTCGGTGCCGGTCCCGGCCACCCATTGCCACCCGTGGTTGTTGGAGGCGATATCCCCATCGGTGAGCAGATCGAGGAAATGCCGGGCTCCGTGGGTCCACGACAGGTGCAGATCCTTGGTCAGGAAGCTGGCGGTGATCATCCGCACCCGGTTGTGCATCCAGCCTTCCGCCCGCAGTTGGCGCATCCCGGCGTCCACGATCGGATACCCGGTTTGCCCGTCCTGCCAGGCCCGAAGTCGTGCTGCCGCAACGGGATCATCGTCGGGGGAGTCGTAGGCCAGCCCGGTGAGCCCGTCGCGCAGATCGTGCCAGGCGGAGCGCGGGTGGTGCCAGAGGACGTCGGCATAGAACTCCCGCCACGCCAGCTCGGTCAGGAAGCGTTGCGCCCCGTTCTCCCGCGCCCGGCCGCTGCGGCCCACCGCGTAGGCCAGCGTGCGCGGGTGGATGGTGCCGAGCTTGAGGGCCGTGGACAGCCGCGAGGTGGCGTCGTGGTCGGGCCGATTGCGCTCCGAGCCGTATGCCGCCAGCCCGTCCTCAAGGAAGTCCGCCCAGCGTTCGTGCGTCTGCGCCTCGGTCACCGGTGAGCTGAGCGGCACCTGCGCGCTGACCTGGGGCAACTCGTCCCCGGTCACGCCCCGCCGGAAACGCACGCCGCTTGGCGCCGGAAGCGGCGCGGGGAAGCCGTGGTCACGCCATACCCGGGCAAAGGGGGTGAACACCTGGAAGGGGCCGCCCGCCCGGGTGCTGAGCAGGCCAGGGGAGACGGCATACGGGGTGCCGGTGACTATCCACTCGATCCCCTTGTCTGCCAACGCTTTACGGACGCGTGCGTCGCGGCGACGGCCATAGGGATGGCTCTCGCCGCTGACGTGGACGCGCCGGGCGCCGGCTTCGGCGCATACCTGCGCGACGACCTGCTCGGCGTCGCCCATCCGCACGATCAGGCCGTCCAGGTCCTCGCGTAGCGCCGCCACGGCGCGCAGGAAAGCGGCGGTTCGGGGGCGGTCGGGGTTGGCGATCAAGGTCGGATCGAGCACGATCAGCGGCACCACCGGGCCGTCGTCGGCGGCGGCATGCAGGGCAGGGTGGTCGTGCACGCGCAGGTCGCGGCGCAGCCACAGCACGCTCGTCACTAGCCGCCTCGATCCACTGGTCACGTCGACGCGATGGGCCCGCCCACCGGTGTCTTCTCGCGTCGAGCCTATCCGGGCCGCAGGGGCTGTGGGGTCCGGCGGGCTGTGCGACGATCGAGGGCATGACGGCCCAGACCCTGGATGGCAAGGCCATCCTCGCGTCCATCAAATCCGAACTCGCGGCTCGGGTCAGCGCCCTGGCCGAGCGTGGGATCGTGCCCGGCCTGGGCACCGTGCTCGTCGGCGACGACCCGGCCAGCACCTGGTATGTCGGCGCCAAGCACAAGGACTGCGCCGAGATCGGGATGACCAGCATCCGGCGGGATCTGCCCGCGAGTTCCAGTTTGGCGCAGGTGCTGGCCACGGTCGAGGAACTCAACGCCGACCCCGCGTGCACCGGCTTCCTGGTCCAGCAGCCCACCGGCCTGGACGAATTCGCGATTCTCTCGCACGTCGACCCGGCCAAGGATGTCGATGGCCTGCACCCCACCAACCTCGGCTGGCTGGTGCTGGGCAAGGAGGCGCCGCTGCCGTGCACCCCCAAGGGCTGCATCGAGTTGCTGCGCCGGTATGACGTCCCCCTGGCCGGTGCCCGGGTCGCCGTGGTCGGCCGGGGGATCACCGTCGGGCGCCCGCTGGGCCTGATGCTCACCCAGCGCGGGGTGAATGCGACGGTGGTGACCTGCCATACGGGCACAACGGATTTGGCCGCCGAACTGCGCCGGGCGGATGTGGTGATCGCCGCCGCCGGGGTGCCGGGTCTGATCACCGGCGAGATGATTCAGCCGGGCGCGGCGGTGCTCGATGTGGGCGTCAGTCGGGTGTCCGGGGAGGGCGGCACGAGCCGGGTCGCCGGCGATGTGCACGAGTCCGTATGGGAGGTCGCCGGCTGGGTGAGCCCCAACCCCGGCGGCGTCGGCCCGATGACCCGGGCGATGCTGCTCACCAATATCGTCGAGGCGGCCGAGCGTATGTCGGCCGACCCGTCCTGACCCCCGCCTCGCCCCTGCCGTCCGAGTCGACCCCGGCGCCGGGTGGGGGAGAGCCAGCGCCAGCGAAACCGACCGGGGCGACCGCAAGCGCTGAGAGTGCCTGGGGCGCCGGCAAGGTACGACCCTCCCAGCCCGAACCCCGGCCGCCCGCGGTCGGCCAGCTCGCGATGTGGTGGGTGGTCGCGCTGGCTTTCGTCGGCGGAATTGCCTGGGCGGCAACGGATCATCTGCTGCGCGCTACCGTCACCCTGGGCGGGGGTTGCCTGCTGGGGGCGCTGCTGCGGCTGGTTCTCCCCGGCCGCGCGGCCGGCGGCCTGGTGGCCCGCTCCCGCGCGGTCGACGTCTTCACCCTCGCCGCCCTGGGGGCCGCCCTGCTCGCCGCCGGTTTCGCCCTGGACCTGCGCGCCCGCGTCTGACGGGGCGGGTGCGCAGCCACCTGCGATGGGCCGGCGGTTCCGCGACCCGTTCTAGTCGCGCGCGGGATGGATGAGCAGGGCCACCCGCGGGCGCGGGGCCTTGCGGGTCTTCACGCGACTGACCAGGCCTTCCACGGCCATGGCGAGCTTCCATTCCACGCCATATTTGCGCGCCAGCGCCTGCTCCACCGCCCGGCGAGCCTGGGCGTCGGGAACGGGTTGGGCCGTTCCCCGAAGCACCGGTGCCCCGGGGACCGGGGTCCCCCGGCGCGAGCAAGCCTGCACGGTCACCGCGGAGGTATGCCGCAACCGCTTGAGCTTGCCCGCGCCGGCGGGAGTCGAGATCGCCAAAGCCCCGTCGTGGGCCACCGCCCATACCGGCGTGGGCACCGGCGCGCCCGAGCGACGGAAGGTGGTCAGCAGCACGAACGGCTCGGTCGCCAGCCGCGCGAAGTCATACGCGGCGGCGTCCGAACTGGGCTGCGGACGCCGTCCGTGGCTCACTCGCGGCCTCAGATCAGGCCGAGACCCTGGACGGCCTCGCGCTCTTCCTGCAGTTCCTTGACGGTGGCGTCGATCTTGCCGCGGGAGAAGTCGTCGATCTCCAGGCCCTGGACGATCTCCCACTTGCCGTCCTTGACAGTGACGGGGAAGGAGGACACCAGGCCCTCGGGCACGTCATACGAGCCATCGGACTTGACCGCCATCGAGGTCCAGTCGCCGTCGGCGGTGCCGTCGATCCAGGTGCGGGCGTGGTCGATGGTCGCGGAGGCGGCCGAGGCGGCGGAGGAGGAGCCGCGGGCCTCGATGATCGCCGCGCCGCGCTTGGCGACGGTGGGGATGAAGGTGTTGGCCAGCCAGTCCTGGTCGCCGACGGCCTCGGCCGCATTGCGCCCGCCGACCTCGGCGTGGAAGAGATCGGGGTACTGGGTGGCGGAGTGGTTGCCCCAGATGGTCATCTTTGTGATCTCGGTCACCGGGACGCCGAGCTTGGCGGCGAGCTGGGAGATCGCCCGGTTGTGGTCCAAGCGGGTCAGCGCGGAGAAGCGCTCGGCCGGAATGTCGGGGGCATTGGACATCGCGATCAGCGCGTTGGTGTTCGCCGGGTTGCCGGTGACGGTGACGCGCACGTCGTCGGCCGCGTGGTCGTTGAGGGCCTTGCCCTGCGGGGCGAAGATGCCGCCATTGGCCTCGAGCAGGTCACCACGCTCCATACCCGGGCCGCGGGGGCGGGCACCGACGAGCAGCGCATGGTTGACGCCGTCGAAGACCTTGTTGGGGTCATCGCCGATCTCGACCTTGGCCAGGGTCGGGAAGGCGCAGTCGTCGAGCTCCATGACGACGCCCTCGAGCGTCTTGAGCGCCGGAGTGATCTCCAGGAGCCGCAGTTCGATCGGGGTGTCCGGGCCGAGCAGCGCGCCGCTGGCGAGACGGAAGAGCAGGCTGTAGCCGATCTGGCCGGCGGCGCCGGTGACGGCGACCTTGACGGGTGTGGTGCTCACGGGCAAAGACCCCTTCGACGATGACGTATGCCGGACTGCATACCTGATCCCCCGACGCTAGCAAGCCCGGGGGCCCGGGTTCCGGCGGGTGTCGCTGGATTCTCTCCGGCTGCCGGAACCTTGCGCTTACACCCTGCTGCAAAGTGGGGGTAACCACAGGTTTCGGGCAGCCGGAGAGAAACCGGTGGCCAATGAGACCAACCGCAAACGCGGAACGGGCGGGCCTACCGAAGTAGGCCCGCCCGTTCGCGGATGCTCACGCATACGGCGGCGGGAGCGGGGGTGGATCAGCGGTTGTCCGGGGTGCGGCGCTCGGTGCCGGTCTCCAGGACGTCGCCGTCGCGGTCGGGGTCGACAGCGTCCTTGGCCTTCTGCCAGAGGCTGCGGTCGTCACCGTCACGGTCGGTGTCGACGCGGTCGGTGCCAACGCGGTCGGCGTCCGAGTTGAAGCCGCGGCCGGTGGTGTCGCCGGTCACGCCGTCACCCTCAACCTCGATGTGCTCCTTGGCGACGGACTCGGTGACCTCGCGGTTCTCGGTCACGACGTCCTTGTTGATGGCGACGTTCTCGACCGCCACGGTCTCCTTGGAGACGACCGGACGCTCTTCGCGCAGGACGATCTCCTCGACCTGATCGCCGGACTCGCCGATCGGGCCGGTGGTCTGACCACCCTCGACCGGGGTGCGCTCGACGGAGAGAACTTCCTTCTGCACCGGTACCGAAACCGTCTGCTGATCGGTGGTGACGTACTTGCGCAGGCGGACGCGGCCGGTCTCGACCTGCTCCTTGCCCACGTTGAGACGCTCCTCCGAGCGGGTCATCTCGAGGTTGCCGTCGGTGTTGGCGACCCGGTTGCGGTCGTAGTCCGCGCCGGCCAGACCGGCGGTGCCGGCAACACCTCCCGCGGTCAGGTCGCGGTCGCGGTCGCGGTCGTCAGCGTCGAAGCTGCGGCCGTCCCAGTCGTTGTAGTCGGTGCGGGAGTAGTGCGCGTACAGCTGCTCCTCTTCCTCACGGGAGAGGTGCTGGTCGGCGTCCACGCGGGGAGCGTCCTTGACCAAGTCCTTGCTGTAGGGCACGCGCAGGCCGTCGTTGTCCAGCGACGCGTCGTTGACCGGGATGAAGGTCTGAGCGCTGCCAAACCAACCCGTGGCCACGCTCACCCACGAGGGCTCACCGGTGGCGTCGTCCAGGTAGACCTGGCCAACGCTACCGATCTTGTCGCCGTCGGCGTCGTAGACGTCGCTGTTGATGATCGAGTCGAGGTTGTCTCGATTTAGCACGAGAAGAACTCCTTCTGGGAGTGGGCTTGCGCCGGTGCGACCCGGTCGCCGGCCCCGTGAATGGGCCTGGGCACTACTAGACCTCATCGCTGCGGTCAGCGGGCGCTTAGCGCCCCACCAATTTGGTCGGCTTCGCCAGACGTGAATCACGCGTCACGAGAGCCCCTTCTGCCCCGATGTGCGGTATCGGCGGCTATCCGGGGGCGTTCGCCGAACTGCTCGGCATCCGGGTGGAGGAGTTCAACCCGCTACTGCCGGGCCAGGAGATCGCGCTGAGCCAGGGCCGCGGGTCGGTATGGAGTGAGTTCGCCACCGCGACCACCGCGCAGACCGTGCTCACGTATGCCGATGCCCCCCTCGCCGGGCGGCCGGCAATCACCCGCCACCAGGCCGGCCGGGGCGAGGCCTGGTATGTCGGCACCATGCTCGATGACGACACCTGGCGCTGGCTGCTGGCCGACCTGGTGGCCGCGGCGGGGGTCACCCCGGCGGCGAACGTGCCGGTGGGCGTGGAGGCGGTGCGCCGGCGGGCGGGGGAGCGCTCGTGGCTCTTCCTGCTCAACCACACCGCGGCCGATGCGACGGTGAGCGCGGCCGGTTATGACCTGGTTGCCCAGGCCGAGGTCGGCGGTGAGTTCGTGCTCCCCGCCGGCGGCTGCGCGGTGATCCGGGAGCACTGACCGGTCACCGGCCGGGCGGTGCGCACCTGCGCAGCCGTTGAGTGAGCGGTCAGCGCGCGCGGCGTCGGGCGGACCAGAGCGTCCGCCCGGCCCCCGGTATGCGGCTCAGCCCCCGCCCCAAGCGGCGCGCCCGCG
>CAKZIH010000096.1 GCA_936931335.1 uncultured Nostocoides sp.
CCGCCGTAGCCCGGGCGCGCACCGTGCGCGGCGACGCGGGCGACCGCGAACTGCTGCGCCGGGAGAGCCGGGGTGCGAGCGCGATCCTGCACTGCGTGCACACCGCATACGACCCGGCGTCGTGGCGCCGCGAACTGCCCGCCCGTGAGCAGGCGGTGATGGACGTGGCCGCGGAACTGGGAATCCCGGTCATCTTCCCCGAGTCGGTCTATGCCTTCGGGCACCAGGCAGAGGACCTGCGCGAGGATGCCCCGATCGATCCATGTACCCCGCTGGGAGAGGTGCGCGCCGAACTGCTCGCGGCCCGGGCCGCGCATCCGGCTCGGACGCTCAGCATGGTCGCGGCGGATCTGGTCGGGCCGACCGCAACGACAGCCGGCTCCGTCGTCACCGCCACCGTGATCAACCCGGTCCGGGCCGGGCGGACGGCCTGGGTATTCGCCGACCCGGACCTGCCGCATTCGTTGACCCAGATCCCCGATCTGGCCCGCGCGATGATCCTGGCCGCCGAGTATGCGGCGGACCTGGCGCCCACGAACGACCGCATCCTGCTCGCCCCCAGCCCGCCGGCGATCTCCCTGCGCGAACTGGCTGGGCTGATCGCCGACGATGCGGGACGCGGCAAGCCCAGTGTCCGGCGGGTGCCGAGTTGGCCGCTGGCCGTGGCCGGCCTCGCCAGCCCGACGATGCGATCGCTGCATCGCCAGCGCTATCTGTGGGAGCGGCCGATGGTGCTGGGCGGCGGGGTGTTGAGCGGGGACCCGCGGTTTGGCCCGGAACTGCGGCCCACGCCATTGGGCCGGCGACGCCGGCAGCCGGCCGAGGCTGGTGCGCCAGTCGAGGCCGGCACGCCAGTCGGGGCCGGCGCGCCACCGAGGCCAGCACATCCGCCGTCCCGGCCTCGGGGTGGTGAGAATGCCTAGCTACCCGCGCGGCGCCCGGGTCGCCTTCGGTGTGGCCGCAGCCTGCCTGGTGCTCTACCCGGTGCTGCGGCCCTGGTCGCCGGAGGCCGATCCGCATACCTTCGCCCAGGCGCGCTGGCCGGTCAGCCATGCCTTGGGTATGGCGGGTTTCCTCGCCCTGGCGGTGGGCCTGCGGGCACTGGCCGCCGGCGAGCCCCCGGGGTGGAGCGGCCAGCCGGTCCGACGCGCCGAATCACGCGCCTGGATGGCCGTGTCCGGCCTGCTGCCCTATTACGGGGCGGAGGCCTTCGGACTGGCCGCGGTCGGAGCGAACGCCCTGGCCCACCCGGGGGTGGACGCGGCCGGCATCGCCGCCGACTTCCGGTATGCGCCGTTACCGATGACGGTATTCGCGCTCGGGTTGATCGCGTTGGCGTTGGTCGGCGGCCGCCTGATCCACAGGTTCTGGCGGATGGGCACGCAGTTGCGCACCGGTGGGCTCTTGGCTGGGGTCGGCCTGTTGAGCTATCTGCCCCAGTTCTTCGGGGGTATGCCGGTGCGAATCGGGCACGCCCTGGTGTTGGGGCTTGGCCTGGCCCTGTTAGCTACCGCACGCCCGCGGAGGAGCGTGCTCGCGACACCCGGGCCGACGCCCGCGCGGACTCAGAGCCGCTCGAGGATGTAGTCGATCGCGCCGGTGAGCCGGGAGATGTCCTCGGGCTCCACGGCCGGGAACATGGCCACCCGCAACTGATTGCGGCCGAGCTTGCGGTAGGGCTCGGTGTCCACGATCCCGTTGGCGCGCAACACCTTCGCGATTGCCGCCGCATCGACGGATTCGGCGAAGTCAATGGTGCCCACGACCAGGCTGCGTTCGGCCGGATCGGCGACGAAGGGGGTGGCCACCTGCGACTGCTCGGCCCAGCCATACAGGCGGGCGGAGGAATCGGCGGTCCGGGCGGTGGTAAACGCCATACCGCCCTGCTCGTTCATCCAGCGCACCTGCTCAGCCATCAGCGCCAGGGTGGCCACGGCCGGAGTGTTGTAGGTCTGATCCTTGCGCGAGTTGTCGATCGCGGTCGGCAGGCTGAAGAAGTCCGGCACCCAGCGGCCCGAGGCGCTGATCTCCTCGACCCGGGCCAATGCGGCCGGGGACATCAGGGCGATCCACAGCCCGCCGTCGGCCGCGAAGCACTTCTGGGGGGCGAAGTAGTAGACATCGCTCTCGCTGATGTCGACCGGCAATCCGCCGGCGCCGGAGGTCGCATCGATTAGCACCAGGGCGTCCACGTCGGCCCCCGCCACGCGCCGCACCGGCGCCATCACCCCGGTCGAGGTTTCGTTGTGCGCCCAGGCATAGACGTCCACCCCGGGCTCGCCGTATGCCGTGCTCGCCCGCCCTGCCTCGGCCGCCACCACGGTGGGTTCGCCGAGGAAGGGGGCCGCCTTGGTCACCGAGGCGAACTTGTTGGAGAACTCGCCGAAGGCCAGGTGCTGGGCACGCTCCCGGATCAAGCCGAAGGCGGCGATATCCCAGAACGCGGTGGACCCGCCGTTGCCGAGCACCACCTCATAGCCCTCGGGCAGAGCAAAGAGTTCGCGAAGGCCCTCGCGGATCGCGCCGACCAGATTCTTGACCGGGGCCTGGCGGTGGGAGGTGCCCAGGACCGAGGTGCCGATCGCGGACAGCGCCGCGACCTGCTCGGGGCGCACCTTGGACGGGCCGCAGCCGAACCGTCCATCGTTGGGTATGAGGTCATCGGGCAGTCGGAGAGTGGCGAAATCGGTCACCCGGCCAGTGTGCCAACCCGCGCCCCGACCCCCGACGCCCGTCCCGGATAGCAGACCGCCCGGTATGCCGCACTGCCCCTGCCCCGCGCTTGCCCTGCCCTGCGCTTGCCCTGCCCTGTGCTTGGCCCTGCTCCACGCTTGCCCTGCGCGCGCCTGGCCCCGAGGGGGGCCCAGGCGCGAGCAAGCCACGAGCTCAGGCGTCGGCGCGGAAGCCCTTAACGTCCTCCAACCGGCGCGGGCCGGGGCCGACATACTTGGAGCTGGGGCGGATCAGGCGCCCCGTCTGCTTCTGCTCCAGGATGTGCGCCGCCCAGCCGGCGGTGCGGGCGGAGACGAAGAGCGGGGTCATCATGTTGCCCGGCACATCGGCGAAGTCGAGCAGGACCGCGGCCCAGTAGTCGACATTGGTCTCCATCTTGCGCTCGGGGTAGCGCTCGGCGAGTGCGGCGATGGCGGCCTTCTCGAGCGCGGCGGCGACCTCATACCGGGGGGCGCCGAGCCGCTTGCAGGTGTCGCGTAGGACCGCAGCGCGCGGGTCGTAGGCCCGGTAGACCCGGTGGCCGAAGCCCATCAGTCGCTCCCCGCGATCCAGGACGTCCTGGACGTACTTCTCGGCATTGCCGGTCTGCTCCACGCCCTCGATCATGTGCTGGGCGCGGGAGGGTGCGCCGCCGTGCAGCGGGCCGGACAGGGCGCCGATGGCCCCGGACAGACAGGCCGCGACATCGGCCCCGGTCGAGGCGATGACCCGGGCGGTGAAGGTCGAAGCATTCATCCCGTGCTCGGCGGCTGAGATGAAGTAGGCGTCGATGGCCTCCACATGCGCCGGGTCCGGCTCACCGCGCCAGCGAATCATGAAGCGCTCGACGATCGTCTTGCCCTCATCCACCCGGCTCTGCGGAACCATGGGCGAGCTCTGGCCGTGAGCGGACTGGGCGATGAAGGAGAGCGTCATCACCGAGGCGCGGGCCAGCTGCTCGCGGGTCTCCTCGGGCGTGATGTCCAGCAGGGGGCGGAAACCCCATACCGGAGCGAGCTGGGCCAGCGCGGACTGGGCGTCGACGCGGATGTCACCCGTGTGCACCGGCAGCGGGAAGGGCTCGGCGGGCGGCAGGCCCGGGTCGAGTTCGTTGTCCACCAGCAGGCCCCAGACCTGGCCGAAACTGACCCGGCCGACCAGATCTCGGATGTCGACGCCGCGATAGCGCAGCGCACCGCCCTCCTTGTCGGGCTCGGCGATCTCGGATTCGAAGGCGACGACCCCTTCAAGGCCGTGCTTGACGTCGCTGTCGCTCATGGTGGTCCATCCTCACGAATCGTCACTGCGGTGTGCGTCCAGAGCATTGTGCCTGCCCCCACCGACAACCGGCATTCCGCGGTCACGATAGCCACCCCCGCCCCGGGGCGCACCCGCCGGACGCCGTCCCTGGCTGGCTAATGTCGGGGGTATGACGCAAGGGGTGTCCCGCCGGGACTACACGGGTGATCCGTTCTCTGAAGATGGGCTGTTGGCCACGCCATACGCGCAGGCCACGGCCTGGATCGCGGACGCCCGGGCCCGAGCCGAGAGCGCCGACGACGTGCCGGAGCCGATGGCAATCTCGGTGGCAACGGTGGACGAGCAGGGTCTACCGGATGTGCGGACCGTATTGCTGCGTTTCGCGGAACCCGAAGGCTGGGGTTTTGTCACCGGCCTGACCTCGACCAAGGCCCGGCAGCTCGCCGCCCACCCGGTGGCGGCGGCCTCGCTGACCTGGCCGGCGATGTTCCGGGCGATCCGGATCCGCGGCCGGGTCGAGGAGTTGGCGTCACAGCAGGTGCGCGACTACTTCCAGAGCCGACCGTGGGCCTCGCGCATCTCCGCCTGGACCTCCGAACAGTCCGCCCCGGTGGCCACGCGCGCCGTGCTCGAGGATCGCTACGCCGAGATCGCGCGTCGCTTCCCGGACACCGGATCCCCGGACGATGTCCCGGTGCCGCCGCACTGGGGTGGGTATCGGATCGTGCCGGATGAGGTGGAGTTCTGGGCCGGTCGACCGGACCGACTGCACGATCGACTCGTCTTCACCCGGACCCGGCCGGGGACGATGGCACAGGCCGACGCCTGGTCGCTGCACCGGCGCCAACCCTGAAGGCGACCGGTCTGCCGGGGTTGTCGGCCCCGGTCTCTACGGTGAGCGGATGACCGCGATTCCGAGCACCCCGGAGCAGTTCCGGCTGCGCTCCGTCGTGGTCTCGGCCTATGGGCCTACGGTGCTCGAGGCCATGGGGTATGGCGCGGCCATCCCCCTGGTCCCGCTGCTAGCCCGAGAACTCGGCGCGAGCGTGGGGACGGCCGCCTTCGTGGCCGGCCTGATGGGGATCGGCCAGTTGGTCATGTCCTTGCCCGCCGGCACCTTCATTGCGCGCGTGGGGGAACGGCGAGCCATGGCCATCGCGGCCGGGGTCGGGACCGTGGCCGCCCTGGCTGCCTCGCGGGCTGCGCACCTGGGCGTGCTCGCGGTCACCGCCGTGCTCACGGGTATGACGTGGAGCATCTTCCTGCTCGCGCGCCAAGGCTTCATGATCGACGCCGTACCCGCGCAGTTGCGGGCCCGGGCGCTGTCGGCGCTCGGCGGCTCGCACCGGATCGGCATGTTTGCCGGTCCGATCCTGGCCGCCCCGGTGGTCGGGACCTTCGGCGTGCGCGCTGCCTTCGTCTTTGCGGCCGGTATGTCGTTGCTCGCCCTCGCCCTGGTCCTGCGGGTGCCCGACGTGGGGGAGTCGGCGCGAGCGGCGGCCCGAGCCGATCCCGCCTCTACCTGGGCGGTGCTCGGGCGTCATAGACGGGCCCTGCTCACGGTGGGGCTCGGGGCGGCCGGCCTGTCGGGGCTGCGGGCGGCGCGGATGAGCGTGCTGGCGCTGTGGGGTGACCATCTCGGTCTGCGGCCGGCCCAGATTTCGCTATTGGTCGCGGTCGGGGCTCTGCTGGAGATCGCCTTCTTCTATCCCGCGGGCTGGGCGATGGACCGGCGTGAACGGGCGTTCGTCGCCGTGCCCACCGCGACCCTGCTCGGGGCCGGGCTGATGCTCCTGCCGCTGACCACCGGCTTCACTTCGATGCTGCTGGTGACCCTCTTCATGGCGGTCGGCAACGGCATGGGCTCGGGCGTCGTGATGACCCTGGGCGCCGACACCGCCCCGCAACTCCACCGTGCCAAATACCTCGGTGGGTGGCGGTTGCTGGGCGATCTCGGGTTCGCCGGCGGCCCGGTGGTGCTCAGCGTGGGGTCGACCCTCGCCGGCCTCGCCGCAGCCAGTCTCGCCACCGGCGCCGGGGGCCTCGCGGTGGCCGCTTGGCTCGCCATTTGGGTGGGGCGGCTGGATCGTTCGCGTCGGGCAGCCACTGGGTCGTCGGATGAGATAATCCCGGCGTGACTGACCTCATCGACACCACGGAGATGTATCTCAAGACCATCTTCGAGTTGGAGGAAGAGGGGATCACCCCGTTGCGCGCCCGGATCGCCGAACGACTGGGCCACTCCGGCCCCACCGTCTCGCAGACCGTGGCTCGCATGGAACGCGACAACCTGGTGCGGGTATCCGGTGACCGTCACCTGGAATTCACCGAGAGCGGCCGTCTCACGGCGACCCGGGTGGTGCGCAAGCACCGCCTGGCCGAGCGCCTCCTGCTCGACGTGATCGGCCTGGACTTCGATCTGGTCCACGACGAGGCCTGCCGTTGGGAGCATGTGATGTCCGAGGAGGTCGAGCGGCGCATCGTCGCCTTGCTCGGGGAAGCGCTCGACTCACCCTTTGGCCTCCCCATTCCGGGACTGGCCGAGCTCGGCGGCAGCGGGGAGGTGGAGTCCTTCCGCGAAGGGTTGTCCACCTTGTCCGAGGTGGCCCAGCCCGAACCGCGCACCGTCATCGTGCGCCGCATCGGTGAGCAGGTGCAGGTGGACCACGAGGCGCTCATGCTGCTGATCGACGCGGGGGTCACCCTGCGCAGCCCCGTCCTGGTGCACGCCGCCGAGGGGCGGATCATCGTCGTCGGTGCCGACCGGCCCGCCGAGTCCGGCGTCTCGCTACCTCGGGATATCGCCGATCATGTCTTCGTCGCGCTGGACTGAGGCAGCGGTGTACCCTGCGCCCGCTGGCAACCGACTCGGGCGCACGGCGAGCGTCAACGGGCGAGTGAGAGTTATCCACCCGTGGGTGTGACCGGAACGTGACATTTCCCGCGGGCGTGTGTACCGTCGGGCCATTGCCGCCGAAACCGGGGGCATCCGCGGCCCGGATCGCCGAGTCCTACCACCGGGTCCCGCGGCACACGACATACCGCTTGGTAGGAGCGGGGGACCCACTTGCGGGCGCTACGGCGTCCTTGGGGTGAAGTCCGCGGCCGGATCGATCGGCCGTGGGCCGGGTAGCACTTCTCGCCCGAACCCGACAGCTCACCTCGCAGGCGTCGAGAGGTTCACGTGAGTTCACGTATTCCCGGGCGCCACCGTGCCCTGCGCTCGCGACGCCGCGACGCCCTCACCCGCTCCAGCGCCGTCATCGCCGCCTCCGGTGGGCTGATCGCCGCCGTGACCGGCCCCGCCTCGGCGGTCCCCGCGGCCGATGCGGTCGCCGCCCCGCAAGCTCCCGTCCAGGCCACCACCATCGTCGTGTCGGCACCGGCCCTGTCGGGCCCGGTGAAGACGACCTATGGCGTCGTCGGTGTCAAGGCCGTCGCCAAGCCGAAGCCCAAGCCCAAGCCCGTCCCGGTGGTCGTGGCCCCGGTTCCGGTCGTGACCTCCGCGGTTGCCTCCACCACCACCACCGCTCCGGTGCGCACCCAGGCGGCCAGCCGCTCCACCACGCGCACCGCCCCCGCGACGCAGACCCAGACGCAGACCCCGGCCCCCACGCCGACCCCGACCCCGCCGGCTCCGCCGAGCGCGCCCCCGGCCAGCGGTGTCCTCGGTATCGCCGCCAGCCTCTCGGGCATCCCGTATGTCTATGGCGGGTCCACCCCGGCCGGGTTCGACTGCTCGGGCTTCACCATGTATGTCTTCGGCCAGGCCGGCATCTCCCTGCCGCGCACCGCGGCGGCCCAGCAGAGCGCGGCTACCCCGGTGTCCAACCCCCAGCCCGGTGACCTGGTGTTCTTCGGCTACCCGGCCTACCACGTGGGCATCTACGCCGGCAACGGCATGATGTACGACTCGCCGCGCACCGGCCTGTCCACCGGCCTGCGGGCGATCTGGTCCAGCAGCGTCACCTACGGCCGTCCCTGACCGAACCCGCTCCACGGATCGCCTGACCAACAGGGGATCGCCTGACCAACGGGCCCGCACCGATCGGTGCGGGCCCGTTGGCGTATGCCCACTTCGCCGCTAGCGTGGCCGTATGCCGATAGCCCGACCCCCGGTTGTATCCACCACCGAATGGCAGGCCGCACTCAAGTCGATGACGGAGCGCGAGGAAGCGGTGGCCGCCCAGCTCGACTAACTCGCCGCGGCCCGCAAGCGGATGCCGATGGTCAAGATCGACAGGAACTATCGGTTTGAAGGTCCGGATGGCGAGCGCTCGCTCCTCGAGCTATTCGACGGGCGCAGCCAGCTCATCCTCTACCGCTTCTTCTTCGAGGAGGGGGTGGGTGGGTGGCCGTCCGCCGGCTGCGTCGGCTGCTCGTCCTGGGCCGACGGGGTCGCCGATCTCGGGCTCCTGCACGCGCGGGATATCACCTTCGCCATGGCCTCGCCCGCGCCTCAGCCCGCCCTGCGTGCGTATGCCGAGCGGATGGGCTGGACCGATCTGCCCTGGTACGCGATCCGCACCGACAGCTTCACTGCCGACTGCGATGCCCAGGAATGGTTCGCGCTGAATGTCTTCCTGCGCGACGGCGACGATGTCTACCGCACCTACTTCCTGCAGAACGGGGGCATGGTGAGCCGGATCGGCAGCGTGAGCAGCCTGCTGGACCTGACCCCATACGGCGGGCAGATCGAAGGGGAAGATGTCCCCGACGGCTGGCCGCAGGAGAAGTTCTCCTACTGGATGCGCCGGCATGACGAATTCCACGAGCAGGCGCCGGTCGCCCGCGCCGCCGATGCCTAGGCCGCCCCGCCTGGCCGCCTAAGCCGGGGATTCGAGGTCCGCGAAATCCGGTCAGGCCGACTCAAGCGCCTGTCTCGAGTTCGGTGGCGATCTGACGCCATACCTGCTCGGCTTCAGCGCCGAAGAGGACGAAACGCACGGTACGAATGGTGCTGCGCGCCAACTCGGCGCGGGCGACCCCCAAGCCGATCCGGGCCACCTCCGCCTGATCCCAGCCATAGACACCGGCCCCGATGGCCGGGAAGGCGATGGTTCGCGCCCCGAGCCCGCGCGCCACGGCCAGACTGTTGACGAAGCACCGGCGCAGCGTCTGCGGATCGGTCTGCCCGGCATTCCGGTTGGGGCCGACGGTGTGGATCACCCACTTGGCCGGCAGGTCGAACGCCGGGGTTGCGATGGCGTCGCCCGGCGGCAGACCGTCGGGCAAAGTGCTGCGTCGCAGGTCGTGGCACGCGTCGAGGAGTCGCGGACCGGCGGCCCGGTGGATGGCGCCGTCCACTCCGCCGCCGCCCAGGAGCCCGGAGTTGGCGGCGTTGACCACCGCGTCGACCTTCTGCGTGGTGATATCGCCGGCGACGATGTCGATCTTGCCCATGGCCCCCACGGTATGCCGCATGCCAGGCTGGGGGCGAGGCGCGCGGTGGCGTGCACGGCATGCGGGAGGCACGCGGTGGCGGACGAGGTCTACTACGACAAGAAGGAACAGCTGAGCATCGTGCGCGACAGCCTGCTGCCGGATGAGACGGTCTTCGCGGTCTACGACGGCAAGGATGTGGGCAGCGGCTTCATCGGGCTCACCGACCGTCGAGTCATCTTGCAGGACAACAGTTTTGTCGGCGGCAAAGTGGCGGTGACCTCGATCCCGTATGGCCGGATCACCGCCGTCTCCTATGCCTCGGATGCCTCCGTGTTCGGCCGGTTCACCGAGGAGACCACGGTGGCGATCCACACCTCACATGGCACCTACGAGATCCTGCTGCGCGGCGCCGACAAGGCCAAGCACACCCATGACGTGATCCTGCATTACGTCGTGCACAACTGAAATCCGCGGCGGGCGCTCAGGCCTTGGCCGTCTCCGGCGAGGCGCTGGCCAAACCGTCGAGCATGTCCTTGCCGGCTTCTTCCGCAGGCTCGTCATGGTTGGCGGTACGCAGCGGGAGCACCGGGATGAACGCGGTCACCAGGAAGACCACGGCGATGATCGGCAATCCGAGCTCAAAGACCGCGTGCAGGCGCTCGGCCAGCCCCATCTGCACCGCGTCGGCAACGGCCGGCGGAAGCTTGGCCATGGCGGCCGGGTCGAGCACGGAGCCGACCCCAATCTGCTGACCGGAGGCCTGCGACTGCTTGGCCACATCGGCCGGCAGGTGGCGCAGGATCGCGGCGTGCAGGCCCGAGGTCATCACGGTGCCGAAGATCGCGATGCCCACGGTCGAGCCGACATTGCGGAAGAACTGTGTGGAGGCGGTCGCGATGCCGAGATCCGCACGGGCAGAGTCGTTTTGGACCAGCAGGGTGAACTGCTGCATACACAGACCCAGGCCGATGCCGAGCACGACCATGGCCAGGGTCAACTGACCCGAGGTCGAGTCATAGGCCAGGCGGGTGAGCAGCCAGATGCCGGCGCCCATGATCAGCACACCGGCGAGCATGAGGCTCTTGTACCGGCCGGTGCGGGTGATGAGCTGGCCACCGATGATGCCGCAGACGATGAGGCCGAGCATGAGGGGCAGCAGGATGAGGCCGGAGTTGGTGGCGCTGACGCCGAGCACGCCCTGCGCGTAGACGGGGATGTAGATGATCGAGCCGAACATCACCATCGACACCCCGAAGGCGGCGATATTCGACAGCGTGAAGGTGGTGTTGCGGAAGAGGCGCAACGGCAGGATCGGTTCCGCCGCACGGGATTCCGCGACGACGAAGGCGATCAGGAAGAGCACGCCCACGGCATACAGGCCGAGGATGACGCCGGAGGACCAGGCGTAGGAGGTGCCGCCCCAGGAGGTGGCGAGCAGCAGCGCGGTCAGGGCCGGGGTGAGCGTCAGGATGCCGGCGACGTCGATGCGCGCATCGCGACGCTGATGCGGGATGTGCAGGAATCGGTGGACGACCGCGGTGGCGGCCAGGCCGAGCGGAATCGTCGCCCAAAACAGCCAGCGCCAACCGAAATGGTCGGTGATCCAGCCACCCGCAAGCGGGCCCGCGACGGAGGTGACACCGAAGACGGCGCCCATCAGGCCCTGATACTTGCCGCGGTGACGCGGCGGGATGATGTCGCCAATGATGGTCTGCGCCAAGGGCATCACGGTGCCCATGCCCAGGCCCTGGATAGCGCGGCCGGCGACCAGGGTCCAGAAGTTCTGCGAGAGACCGCACACCAACGAGCCGATGAGGAAGACGATCAGGCCGCCGAGGAAGAAGCCGCGGCGCCCATACAGGTCGGAGAACTTGCCGACGATCGGGACGACGATGGCGGAGACCAGCATCGCCGCGGTCGCGACCCAGGAGTAGTGCTCCATACCGCCGAGCTCGGCGACGATGCGGGGCATCGCGGGGCCGACGATGGTCTGGCTGATCGAGGCCACGAACATGCCGAGCAAGAGCCCGCCAAAGATGCGTTTGCCGGTGGGGTCGAGATGGAACTCAGGTAAAGGCTCGGCTGCGGTACTCACCGGACGAGCGTAGAGCTAAGTTGCAGAGTCTGCAAGTTTGCAGACTCTGCAGTATGGTGGGTCGCATGCCAACGACGACATCGCTTGGTTCGGACGCCACCGAGGGTCGGCCGCCCGTCGCGTCGGTGGCACCGGGCTGGGTTGGTGCTGACGAAGGTGAATGCGGTCTGCGCGAACGTAAGAAGCGGGAGACGCGACGCGGGATCCACCTGGCCGCCTTGGAGATTGCGCGCGAAGGCGGCGTGGAGGGGCTGACGGTGGACGCGATCGCCGAGCGTGCCGGAGTTTCGCCGCGGACCTTTTTCAACTACTTCGCGACCAAGGATGATGCGATCGTCGGCAGCGCTCCGGGGGATTTGGAGCGGTTGGCCGAGATGATCCGGGACTGGCCCACGCCCGAGTCGCCGCGGGCTGTGGTCCGGGCTCTGATGCTCAAGCGCGTCGCGCTGCTGGACGGCGATCCGGAAACCTGGGCCCTGCGTCGTGAGCTCATCCGGCTCGAGCCCAGTCTGGGTCTGCGTTTCCTCGGGATGTATGCCCAGGCCGACCGGGTGATCGTGGAGGGTCTCGTCGAGCGCGCCCGCGGTGCGGCCGGCGACGAACTAGGGATCGACGACCATCTTGAGATTGCGGTGGAGGCGTATGCCGCCCTCGGCGCCTTTCGTGCCGCGATCCGTACCTATCTCAGCGGTGCCCACGACATACCTCTGGGTGACATCGTCGAGCGGGCGTTCGCGCAACTGTGAGGGCCCCAGCGGGCTCGCCTAGACTGACGCGGCCGGTATGGCCGTATGGCGCTGGCCCCCGCCCTCGTAGCTCAGGGGATAGAGCACCGCTCTCCTAAAGCGGGTGTCGGCAGTTCGAATCTGCCCGGGGGCACGGTAGTCGCGTTTCTGTCGGCTTGGCCGAGATGCGTCGAAATTCTGCGAGTGGCCATTATCGGTTCATTCTTGTGTCAAATTCAGCGATCCATCCGCACCCCGGGAAATGAACAACGTGGTTGGTTCAGTCAGGAGACTTCGAAATACCTCCCGTGGAGGTCGGAGTAACCCGGAACGCTCTTTGTCTGGTCCCAGCCGTGGATTCCACGAGGTTGTTACGTTGACTCCTTGGAGGGTCACAGAGAATCGGGAAATAAACCTTGGTAGCAACAGCGCACGCTTTGGTGCGACTGTAACTCTGATCTGTCCTACAGCGATGTCCCTTGCCGTCACGTTCAACGGAAATTCAGTCTGAGTCCGACGTGCGTCCGCCCGGGTTGCGGATGCCGGCGGGTGCTCAAGAGTGGTTCGAGCTGCCCTGCCCTGGCGTGCCTTCTCGATTCCGTGGGTCTTGCGCGGGCCCCGTTCGCCAAGCTGAAGATTCGCGAAGGGAAGCGGCAACGATGGATCAACGAGGTCCCGACGGGCGCTGCCGGATACACCAGCCATGAAGGCCTCCAATAAGGAGAGTTCGGCCTTGCCAGGGTCCGGCGTCGTCGCTACATGCACATGGAGCTCGCCCAGATTTCCGAGGAGTTTGAGTGGATATCCACCCGCGTGGGGTGAACGCGCGCCTAATGGCGTGACATAGAACTGGCCGACACGGCGGGCCACCGACTTCCCAGCCAAGCCGATGTATAAGACGGTCTCCCCGGCGGGCCACATGCCGCGTAACGCCTCGGTCAAGCTTTCGTTCGTGCCGCGACGACCATGGACCGTAAGTTGTGAGCGCGTCTCCAAGAGTTCGGCTACTCGTTCACTCGACACTGGGCACTCGGCTGGGCCATGCACCGCGTTGGGATCAGGCGAAGTGCTAACCAGATAGACCCCCGGTTCAGTTAGGGATGGGGGAGTACCCCATGGCGTGGAGCCTCCGTGAACAAGCCCGGCACACTGCAGAAGCGCGCTTACCAATGTCATGGATACAGAGACTAGCCAGGCCCATTTGGTCCCGGCGGAATTCACCTCCGGGCCCCTCGTTCGATGTCTTCAAGTGACCGGGGTGGTAGTCCCTGCGAGGGCTTGCCAGTCCGTCGGACCACGGTGGGTCATCCTCATCTCGGATTATTCGATATCGGTGGCTAGCAGGGACATGTAGTGGACATCGATCCACTCGTCGTCGAAGCGCAGGGCCTGTCGGCCGATGCCTTCGTGGATGAACCCGATCTTTTCGTACACGTGCCGGGCGCGGGGGTTGCTGGCGTACACCTCAAGGCTGATGCGGTGCAGGCCCATGGTGCTCAGCCCGTGGGTGACGATGAGGCGCGTCGCCTCCGTGCCGAGACCGCGGCCTCGCCCAGACGCCCCGATCAGGGTGCGGAAGTTGCACGAACTGTTGGCCTCATCCCATTGGTTGAGCACCACCTCGCCGACCAGTTCGTCGGTGGCGTTATCGATCACGGCCAATACCAGCCGGTTGTCGGCCTGCGCCCATTCGGCGTAGATTTCGCGTAGCCGCGCGATCGGAATCTCCGCCGGCTTCTCGGTGCTCGAGTGCACCGAACCGGTGAGCCGCGCGATTTCGTCGTCGGCGCGGATGATCGCATCGATCGCGTCGGCATCCTCGGCGCGGATCGGGCGCAGTGTCACCAGCTCACCCCGCAGGGTCGGTTTGTCGCGGAAGGTGAACGCTGCACGGCCCCAGCGTGCGTGAGGAAATCCCGGATGGCAAGCGGAGGGATATCCACAGGTTTTGGTCCCATTCGTCACTTCAGTCACCGGTTGTCGGTGCCGGGTGATATTGAGCGCCAGCCACGGAAATCGTTGGGGGAGAGAGGAAAACTGTTAATTTTTGCTCGACATTCGATTAGTACAGATGTATGATCGAGTATGGAGTTCATCCCCGATTGGCGGCCCGCACAGGCGGTCCCGGCGGCGCCACCTGTGCCCACCGGGTCGGTTGCCGGTGCGGCGCCCTCAGCAGACGTGATCGGGGCTGGTCGGATGGGGGCTGACCAGATCGGGACCGGTGAGTGTGCGGCCCTTGGGATGGTCGAGGCGGGTGAGCTGGTCCGGCATACCGCCGAGGTGCTCGGACGGCTTCGCCACCAGTTGTATGGCGCGTCCGGCGCCCAACTGACCGAGTTGCTCACCGAACTCGGGGAGTTGGCCCTGCTAGTGGACGCGGCTGAGGTCGCCGTCGTCGCCGAGGCGGCCGCGCGGGGCGTGCACCGGGAGGGCAATTGGCCGCTGCCCGTCGCGGGCTGGGTGGCCGCTCATTCCCGCCGTTATGCCTCGGGAGCGGGCGCCGGGCGTCTCGCTCGGGTAGCGCAAGCGGTGGTTCCGGCCACGGCTACGGCGAAAGCGGGAGTGCTGGCCGCCGGCCAAGACGGAGCTGTCGTGGGGGAGGCGGTGCTGTCCGGGACGGCTCCGGTGGGATGTGTGGATGTGGCCGTGGAGCAAATGCATCGGCTCGTCCCGGACCTGAGGCCGGAGGCCGTGCCGGCGGTTTGGGCCGGATACGCCACGGTGGCCGCCGGCGGGGATATGCGAGAGGTGCGCCAGTTGCGGCCGGCGATGTATGCCAAGTACGGCCACCCCGACATGCTGGCCAAGGACGAAGCCACGGCCCGCGCGCACACCAGCCTGTCCGCGCCGCGGCGCGATGTCGACGGGCTCAGTGAATATCGCTGGACTCTGGATTCCGAGTCGGTGGCGCTCTTGGAAGCGGCGCTCGATCCGCTCTGCGCTCCGCAGCCCGGCCCGGACGGGGAGGCCGATCCCCGATCGCCTGGCCGGCGCCGCTCCGACGCGCTCATCGAGTTGATCCGGCGCGCGGTGAGCAGTACCGGGCCGGGGCGTCCCGCGGGGCAACTCAACCTGATCATGCGGGCCGCGGACCTGGCCGCGGAGACCGGATGCGCCACCACCATCGGCACGTTGGAAGCCGGCCGGTTCTTGTCCGTTCAGGCTGCGCGGCGCATCGCCTGCAACAGCCAGCTCACCCCGGTGCTACTCGATGAACACAGCAACCCCAGCGTTATCGGTCGCACCCGGCGGTTGTTTACCCCCGCCCAGGTGCGGGCCCTGCTGTTGCGCGACGAACACTGCACCTTCCCGGCCTGCACCCGCCCCGCCGGCTGGGCCGACGCCCATCACCTGGTGCACTGGATCGACGGTGGCACAACGGAACTCGACAACGCCGCGCTGCTGTGCAGCGACCACCACCACGTCGTCCACTCCCGGCGATTGGCCGGGCGGGTCGGCGTGGGGCCACCCCAACCGAACGATCTGGCTAGGGGTGCTCCACCACCTGGGGTGGGTCGTCTCCGGGTTGAGTGGGATCTCACGCCGGGCAGTTACGACCGCGCCTTGGCCGGGCGCTCCCTGGGCCATCAGTTCGAGGCCGGCGGGCACCCGCCCAATCCGGGATCTGGCCCGGCCCCTCCCGAACCACCCTGATGCGCGGAGGCTCCAGTGGCGCCCGACTTGGGGGGAGTGCGAACCGGCTGGGCGGCAAGGAGCCCGCGGGCGTCATCCCAGGACGGTTGTTGGTGCCTCCTGATGCACCGAATGTCCACTGGTGCGAACGAACCCCGGATGCTCTCCGCGGGCGGCTGTCGGTGGCTCGTGGGACAGTGGAACCAGTTCGACATCCTTTGATAAAAGGCGGAAGTATAAAGATCTATCACCGAGAGGCCGTGCCCATGAGTGTCCCCAGTCCGTTCACCCCTGGCGACCTTCCGCGGGTGCTGGTGGGCCGCATACGGGAGCGCACGCGGCTGGGCGATCTGCTGGCGCGGGTCACCACATACGGGGAACTGGCCGGACCGCCCGTGGTCCTGCACGCACCACGGGGGCTGGGCAAGACGTCCCTGCTGCGAGACACCGAGGACCGGGCGCGTGAGCTGGGGTTCGTCACCGCCTGGGTGGCCTGCGCCAAGGGCAATCCGCTGCTCACCGAGCTCGCCGCGTCGGTGCGCCAAGCCCTGGTCGATGCGGAGGTGCTCGACGATCGCAGCCGGGGTCGGGTGCTGGAGCGGATCGGGGTGGAGTTCGCCCTGTTCGGAGTCAGCTTCAGCACCGAATTCGGGCGTGGCGAGAGCGCCGCGACACCACCGCCGGGAGCCGTGTCGGGACTGGAACGCATGCTGCACCAAGCGGCCGCAGCGGTGCGGTCCCGAGGTGGTGCGGGCCTGCTAGTGCTCGTCGACGAACTCCACGCCGCGCCCTATGCGGAGCTCGGCATCTTCCTCAACGCCATCCAGAACCTCGGCGGTCGGCGGGCGGAGAATCCGCTGGCGGTGATGACCGCAGGCCTACCGAGCACGCCCGAGATGATCATGCGCGCCGCCACCTTCGGCGAGCGCAGCGAATTCCTGGGACTGGAACGCTTCGATGACGCCGACGCGCGACGCGTACTGATTGAGCCCGCGGCCGCGTATGGCGTGACTTGGGCCGAGGAAGCGCTCGCCGCCGCACTCGACATCGCCGAAGGCAATCCCTATCTGCTGCAACTGGTCGGTGACGCGTCATGGCAGGCTGCCGATCCGGGCGAGGGTGTGGAGATCGACCTCGATGCCGTTCATGCCGGCGGGGATCGGATGGCCGGACAGCTCGAGGCGATGTCTCGGGCGCGCTGGGATTCGGCCTCCGACGTGGAGCGGTCGTTCCTGGCCGCGATGGCGGGCTACGCGCAGGAAATCGTTCCGCGCGAGCACATCGCCACCACCATGGGTCGTGACTCGCGGGCGATCAGCGTCCCGCGGGCTCGGCTGATCGACCGTGGCGTCATCGAGGCTGCAGGCCGCGGTCGGTTGCGTTTCACCCTGCCCGGTATGGGCGCGTGGATCCGCGAGTTCCAGGGTCAGTAATCGCCTCATCTCTCGACACGATTGCCCGCCTCGTCCCAGTGCGCGGCGACCTTCTTACTCGGCTGCACCCGCGGCGGTTCGCCGGGCATCTTGGGATAGTCCGGCGGGAACGGCATCTCGCCGAGCCCGGACTCGGCATACAGGGCGAGCAGAGGTTCGATCGAGTCGTGGCGCTCGTCGATCTCGGCCCACGGGTCGCCGTGTTCGGCAAGGCGCACGGGCACGGTGAAGAGGTTGTATGCCGCCGGATCGGTCACCTCGGCGAGTTCCGCCCAGGTCATCGGCGAAGACACCGGGGCGCCGGGCTTTGGGCGCAGCGAATAGGCCGAGGCGATGGTCCGGTCGCGGCAGTTCTGGTTGTAGTCGACGAAGATGCGCGCGCCGCGCTCCTCCTTCCACCATGCCGTGGTCACTCCCGAATCGCGCTTCTCCAGCTCCCGGCCGAAGCCGATCGCCGCATGCCGGACCTCCTCGAAGGTCCACCGCGGCTCGATACGCACATAAATGTGCACCCCGCGGTTGCCCGAGGTCTTAGGCCAGCCCACCAGGCCCAGCTCGTCCAGCAATTCCTTGGCCACCCCGGCCACCCGCACCGCGTCGCGGAAATTCGTCCCCGGCTGCGGGTCGAGATCGATCCGCAGTTCGTCGGGGTGATTGACGTCGTCGCGCCGCACCGGCCACGGGTGGAAGGTCAGCGTCCCCATGTGCGCGCACCACACCGGCACCGCGATCTCGGTGGGGCACACCTCATACGCCGTCCGCCCGGAGGGGAAGGTAATCTCGCAGCTCTCCAGATAGTCCGGCGCGCCGACGGGAACTCGCTTCTGGTAAAAGGCATCCGCCTTCTCTCCCGGCCGGCCGGTGCCCAACTCCAGACCGGGCAGCACCCCCTTGGTCCAGCGCTCCAGCGCCGTCGGGCGATCGCGCAGTGCCCGCATCAGACCGTCCTCGACGTCGGCGAAGTACTGCGCCACCATGACTTTGGTGACCTCCGGCGTGGTCTCGGTAGCCGGATAGATCACCCGGTCGGGGGAGGAGACGCGCACCGCGCGGTCACCGGCGATGACCTCGGCGGCTGGGGGCTTCGGCATGGCCCCACGGTAGCGGCGTACGCGGCGGCGCCGGAGCGCGCCGAGATACACCCCGACGGCACCCATGCGCCCTAACGGGTCCGTAGCGCGCCTCAGGAGGCACAGTCGTCGAAGGTGTCGCGGGTTAGACGCCCGGCGGCGGACGCAGGTGCGTGCCCGCCGCGTCGAGCACGGCGGCCGTCAGGGCGCGCAGGGCGGGGGAGTCGAGGCTCCATACCTGCCAATGCAATTCGACATCCACCGGTCGGTCCGGCGCCAACTCGACCAGACCCGACGCGTCCCCGAGTTCCGCCCACTGCAACTGCGGGATGAGCCCCCACCCCAAGCCGAGCCGAATGCCGCGGACGAAGTCGGTCGACGACGGCAGATAGTGCGCGGGCGGGGCCAGCGGGAGACCGGTGAGTTCCCGCAGGAAGCGGTGCTGCAGGGTGTCCTTGCGGTTGAAGACAACGAGCGGGGCGCGGGCTGCGGCGGCAGGCGTCATCCTGTCCGGAAAGTACGTGTCCGCGAAATCCGGTGCGGCGCAAGCCAAATAGCGCATCACGCCGAGACTGGTCACCGTGCACCCCGGTAGCGGCCGCGCGCCCGAGGTCACCGCGGCAAGGACCGATTCGGTGCGGAAGAGTTCGTAGGTGTTGTCCTGATCGTCGATGTGCACGTCGAAGACCGCGCGGTGCCGCGCCGGCAGCCGGGCCAGTGCCGGCAGGAACCAGGTCGCCATGGAATCGGCATTGACCGCGATCGGCAGGGTGAGGTGCCCCGCCGCGTTCTCCACGCCGATCTCCCGCGCCGCATCGTCGGCGAGCTGAATGGTGTTGCGCGCCAGGCGCAGCATCACCGCGCCCGGTGGGGTGACCCGCACCGGTTTGCTGCGCGTGAGCAGCACCCGCCCGGTCGCCGTCTCCAGCGCCTTGATCCGCTGGCTCACCGCCGACGGGGTGATACCCAGGGCGACCGAGGCGGCATCGAAGGTGCCCTCGTCGATCACCGCGGCCAAGGTACGGAGCTGGTCCAGCGAGGCGTCCATACAGCAATGCTAATGATTCATCAGAAAAGTGAGTTTGTCTGAAGATCCGGGCGCGCTCTACCGTCGCCGTATGACGTCTCCGGGGATCGCCGCCGCCACCGGCCTGGCCACCGGTCTCGGGCTGATCGTGGCCATCGGGGCTCAAAACGCCTATGTGCTGCGCCAGGGCGTCCGCCGCGAGCACGTGCTGCCGATTGTCGCCATCTGTGCGCTATCGGACGCCGCGCTCATCATCGCCGGAGTCGCCGGTATGGGCGGCCTGGTCCAGGCGGCGCCCGGCCTGCTCACCGTGATCCGGTGGGTGGGCGCGGCATTCCTGCTGGTCTATGGCCTGATGGCCGCCCGCCGCGCGATGAACCCCGAACGCCTGGAGACCGGGGCGGCCACGGCGCCCACCTCCCTGCGCACGGCGGTACTCACCACGCTCGCTTTCACCTGGCTCAACCCGCACGTCTACCTCGAC
>CAKZIH010000097.1 GCA_936931335.1 uncultured Nostocoides sp.
ATACGGCGACCACCGAGATCTACACTCTTTCCCTACACGACGCTCTTCCGATCTTTCTTCCAGCGCCTCCCGCCGCGTGCGTTGTCAGCTGGGCGGTGCGTAGAGCGCCTGCTCGTAGACCTCGGGCGCATAGGCCCGATCGACCTCGGCCGGGTCCTCGCCGGCCCGCCACAACTGCTTGGCAATGTCGGCATAGGACTCCAGCGCGTCGGGCCGCCAGGTGTCCGGCTGCCAGGCGCGCGAGCGCATGAATGCCTTGGGGCAGTGGAAGAACACCTCTTCGATGTCCACCAGGGTCGCCAGCTCCGGGCGGTGCCCGCGCACCTCCAGATCGGCGAAAAATGGTCCGTCGGTGACCACCCGGGCCTCGCCATTGACCCGCAGGGTGTCGCCGCGACCCGGGATGACGAAGAGCAAACCGATATAGGGATTGGCCACCAGATTGTGGAAGCCGTCCATGCGGCGATTGCCGGGCCGCTCCGGGATGACCAGCGTCGTCTCGTCCAGCACCGTGGCGATGCCCACCGGGTCGCCCTTGGGGGAGACATCGCAGCGGCCATCCGGAGTGGCCGTGGCGATGAAGACCACCGGTGATGCCGCGAGGAAGCGGACGTGAACGGGCGCGAGGCGGTCGAGCACCTTGTCGCGCACGGCGGGCAGTGGCACGCCATACGACTCGAGCTCGGACACGCTCTCGATCACCGGCAATCCGTCCCACGGCTTCGACATGCGCCGAGCCTAGCCGCGCGGCTCCGGCACAGAGTTGAGCGGAATAGGCTCAACTTGGCTAGTGTTGACCCAGACATACTCTGACCCTCCGTCGTGAAGGAGCGATGTACGTATGGAGCTCAAGCCGACCACCAAGGTCGCCGAGATCCTCGCGGTTGCGCAACGTGCCGCGCAGACCGCCGGTAACCCCGAAATCACCCCCGCCCACCTCCTGCTCGCCAGCGTCGAGGTCGGGGACACCACCGTCCCTGCGCTGCTCGCGGCCGGCGGCACCAGCCCAGAGGCCGTCGGGGCCGCCGCGCGCTCCCAGTTGACCGCGCTGCCCAAGGTCTCCGGGGGAGCCAATAGCCCCGGCTTCGGCCAACCCGCCATGGCCGTGCTCACCCAGGCGGACACCCTGATGAAGGCCTGGGGTGACAGCTATCTCGCGGCCGACGCGCTGCTGCTCGCGCTCGCCGAGAAGGGCGCCATACCCGGTGTGGATGCCGCGGCGATCGCCGCTCAGGTCGAGCACCTGCGCGCGGGGCGCACGGTGAGCACCGAGAACCCCGAGGCGACCAGCGAGGCGCTCGACAAATACTCCACCGACCTGACCCAGACGGCACGGGACGGCAAGCTCGACCCGGTCATCGGCCGCGACAGCGAGATCCGGCGCGTGGTCCAGGTGCTCTCGCGGCGCACCAAGAACAATCCGGTGCTGATCGGTGAGCCCGGTGTCGGCAAGACCGCCGTCGTCGAGGGACTGGCCCAGCGCATCGTCGACGGGGACGTCCCGGAATCCTTGCGGGACAAGCGATTGCTCTCCCTGGACTTGGGCGCGATGGTCGCTGGCGCGAAATATCGCGGTGAGTTCGAGGAGCGCCTCAAGGCGGTCCTCGAGGAGATCCAGGCCAGCGAGGGCCAGATCATCACGTTCATCGACGAACTGCATACCGTCGTCGGGGCCGGTGCGACCGGCGAGGGCGCGATGGACGCCGGCAATATGCTCAAGCCGCTGCTCGCCCGCGGTGAGCTGCGGCTGGTCGGCGCGACTACGCTCGACGAATACCGCAAGCACATCGAGAAGGACCCGGCGCTGGAGCGCCGCTTCCAGCAGGTCTTCGTCGGCGAGCCCAGCGTCGAGGACACCATCGCCATCCTGCGCGGGCTGAAGGAACGCTACGAGGCCCACCACAAGGTGGAGATCGAGGACTCGGCACTGGTCGCCGCGGCGTCCCTATCCGACCGGTACATCACCGGGCGGCAGTTGCCGGACAAGGCGATCGACCTCGTCGACGAGGCCGCCTCGCGGCTGCGGATGGAGATCGACTCCAGCCCGGTCGAGATCGACCAGCTGCGCCGGTCGGTCGACCGGATGAAGATGGAGGAGCTGCACCTGGTCCGGGAGACCGATGCGGCCTCCCAGGAGCGCCTCGCCCGCCTGCGCAAGGATCTGGCCGACTCCAGCGAGGAGCTGGGTGCGTTGGAATCCCGTTGGGAGGCAGAGAAATCCGGGCTCAACCGAGTCGGTGACCTGAAGGCCCAGCTCGACGAACTGCGTACCCAGGCCGACCGGCTGCAGCGAGAGGGCAACTACGAGCAGGCCTCCAAGCTGCTGTATGGCGACATACCGGCCCTGGACAAGCAACTCGCCCAAGCCAATGAGGACGAATTCGCCAGTGGCGGAAGCGATCTCATGGTCAAGGAACGCGTGGGCGCGGACGACATCGCCGAGGTCATCTCGGCGTGGACTGGCATCCCCGCCGGACGGTTGCTGCAGGGTGAGACCGAGAAGCTGCTGTCCATGGAGTCGATCATCGGCTCCCGGTTGATCGGACAGGGTGGCGCGGTGCAGGCGGTTTCGGATGCGGTGCGCCGCAGCCGAGCCGGGCTCGCTGACCCGGACCGGCCCACCGGCTCCTTCCTCTTCCTCGGCCCGACCGGGGTGGGCAAGACCGAGCTCGCCAAGTCGCTCGCGGACTTCCTCTTCGACGACGAGCGGGCCATGGTCCGCATCGACATGAGCGAGTACTCCGAGCGGCACGCGGTGGCGCGCCTCATCGGCGCCCCGCCCGGGTATGTCGGGTATGACGAGGGCGGGCAGCTCACCGAGGCGGTGCGGCGTCGGCCCTACAGCGTGGTACTGCTGGATGAGGTGGAGAAGGCGCACCCGGAGACCTTCGACATCCTGCTGCAGGTGCTCGACGACGGCCGGCTCACCGATGGCCAGGGTCGCACGGTGGATTTCCGCAATGTCATCCTCGTGCTGACCTCCAATATCGGCAGCCACTTCCTCATCGACCCCACCCTCTCGGCGGAGCAGAAGAAGGACGCAGTGATGGGTGCGGTGCGCGCCGCCTTCAAGCCGGAGTTCCTCAACCGGCTCGACGACGTGATCCTCTTCGACCCGCTGACCCAGGACGAACTCGGCCACATTGTCGAACTCCAGGTCCGGCAACTTGCCACCCGCCTGCGTGATCGCCGGATCACCCTCGAGGTGACCCCGGCCGCCCGAGAGTGGTTGGCGCAGACTGGGTTTGACCCGGCATACGGGGCTCGGCCGCTGCGCCGTCTGGTGCAGCGCGAGATCGGTGACCGGCTTGCCCGGGCGGTGCTGGCTGGTGAGGTCCGCGACGGCGAAAGCGTCACCGTGGACCTGGGCGACGAGGGCGAACTCACCCTCGTCTGATGCGCTGCGGCCCGACCTGCCGCCACGACGTTGGGCCCGGGAGCCGCACGGCTCCCGGGCCCTACGTCAAGATGCACCCAGTCTTGCACCGGTTGCATGTGTCGACTAAATTCGACATATGGTCGAAGTCTTCACCACCGAGGACTTCGATCGATGGTTGCGCAAGCTGAAGGACCGCCAAGGTCGTCTACGAATCGTCGCCAGGATCGACCGGCTTGCGCACGGCAATCCTGGTGACACCAAGTCGGTGGGACAGGGAGTCGCAGAACTCCGCTTGCCCTACGGACCCGGCTACCGGATCTACTTCACGCAACGAGGCAACCGCGTCGTCCTGCTTCTCTGCGGCGGCGACAAGTCAACCCAGAGTGATGACATCACCAGAGCCCATCAGCTCGCAGCTGACTGGCACTTGACGGAGGAGCGCCATGACCACTGAGCAATACCGCCGCTTCGACCCGGCTGATTACCTCGGCGACATCGACGACGTCGCCGGCTACCTGCAACTTGCCCTCGAAGAGTCCGCTGACGACCCGACCGCGGTCCCTCGAGCCCTGGGTGTCATCGCGCGATCCGGGAACATGAGTGAATTGGCACGCCGGGTCGGCATGAGCCGTGACGGGCTCTACAAGGCCCTGTCCGACCAAGGGAATCCCACCTGGTCCACCGTGTTGAAGGTCTCGGAAGCCCTCGGCCTCAAGCTCACCTTCCACGCCGTCGCCTGATCGCGAAAGAGGCGCATCATGACCATTCCCCGGCATGTAGTGGTCATGGGGGTGTCGGGGTCGGGCAAGTCGACGCTGGGTGCGGACCTGGCGCGGGCGTTGGCACGGCCATACGGCGAGGCGGATGACTTCCACCCCCAAGCGAATGTCGACAAGATGGCCGCCGGCCAGCCGCTTACCGATACCGACCGGGAGCCGTGGCTGGCTGCCCTCGCTGACTGGATGAGCGCGAGCGCTAGTCCGACCGTAGTGAGTTGTTCGGCGCTGAAACGGGCATACCGGGATCGGCTGCGCCGGGTGCCCGGTGGCGTGGCTGTCATCCATCTCGCCGGGCCCGAGCAGGTGATCGGCGAGCGGCTGCGCGGGCGATCCGGACACTTCATGCCGCCTGCCCTGCTCGACTCGCAATTTGCGGACCTGGAGCCACTCGGCGACGACGAATGGGGAATCACCCTGCCCGTGCAGGACAGTGCCCAGGACAACCTGCGCGCGGCGCTGGATTGGGTGCGCGCGCAGGGGTGTCGAGCGGGTGCCACCCCCGACAATGGACCATGACCACGGACAAGCCCATGCCGCCCCAGACCTCGCTTATCCGGTGGCGTGATCAGCGCCCGACGCCGTGGAAGAACGGTGGCGGACTGACCACCGAATTGCTCAGTTCGCCCGCCGGGGCAAGCGATTTCGACTGGCGCCTTAGCATCGCCGAGGTCGCGACGGCGGGCCCCTTCTCGGCATACCCGGGTATCGACCGGGTGATCATGCTGATCGAGGGCGAAGGCATGGTGCTGCACGTGGCCGGCACGCAGCAGCGGCTCGTCCTGCGCGAACCCTTCGCCTTCGCCGGTGAGGACCAGGTCAACTGCGAGCTGACCGCAGGGCCAACCCGGGATCTCAATGTGATGACCCGACGCGGACGCGCCCAGGCTCGGGTCACCGTTCACGAGGAAACTTACGCGCTTCCCGTCGCCGCCGATGGTGCCCGGCTTCTCGTCATCGCGCTCGAGGACGCGCTGGGGGTGCGGGTGGCCGGCGGCGAACTACTCGCCCTGAGCCGGTATGACGTGCTGTCCACCACAGCCGATGTGGTGGCCGGCCCGGGCGCCTTCGTCACGGCGCGGATCGAGGTCGATACGGGGAGCCTGCCGGGGTGAGCGAACGGCGTTCTCGGGCAGTACGGACGGTGGCCCGCGGGCGGGACTCCACACGCGAGGCCCGCCGCGACGCCTACGACCGGTTCATCGCCTCCGACCCCGGGCTGGGGCGGCTGCGCCACGGCCTGCGGGCAGTCGTCGCGCCGGCGTCCGCCGCGCTGCTGCTGTGGCTGATTGGGCAACTCGCCGATCTCCCGGCCCGGGTCACTTTCATCCACATGACCGCAGGCGGGATGGTCGCGCTCAACCTCGCCACCAGCCTGCGAGAAACCCGACGCCGCACGATCGCGCTGACCGCGGCGGTATGCGGCGCCGCCGCCGTCCTAGGGGTGGTCAGCGCCGTCCTGGTCAACCACCCACCCGTGCTGGTCACCCTCGTCTTGGTGCTGCTCACGTATGTCGCGGTCTGGATGCGACGCTTCGGGGCGCGCTGGTCGACCGCCGGATTCGTCCTCTGGCAGGCACATTTCCTCGGGATCTTCCTGCGGCCACCACTTGGGGACTTGCCCGGGGTCATCGTCGCGGTGCTGATCGGGACCGGGTGGACCACGCTGCTGTTGCTCACCGTCCTGCATGCCGACCCAGAAGCCACGCTGCGGCGAACTGTGCAGGCGCTGCGCGCCCAAGCCCGCAGCGTGGTGAGCAGTTGCCTGGATGTCCTGGATCGCCCGCAGAGCCTGGCGCGACGGGCCCGGCTGCGCGATCAGGTCATCAAGACCAATGAGGTGGCCCTGCTCTTCGACGGCCAACTGGCCGATGCCCGGGCCCTGCCCGAGGGCGTCTCCGCGATCGCCCTGCGCCGCTGGATCATCGACGTGGAGATCGGGGTCGACGAGGTCGCCGGTGCCGTGTTGGACCACGTCGGCCGCCCCCCGAAGGCGGGCGCCACGCGGCGCTGGGGGATGCGATCCGGCCTGACCCTGCGCCACGGTGGCCGCCGGCCCCGGCCCACCGACCGGGCGCTGCAGGAACGGCATACAGTCCGGGTGATGCGCCGGGCCCTGCGCGAACTCGGCTGGGGCAATCACGACCAGGCGCGGGCCGCCCTGGCGGCGCTGCGCGAGCCGGCCCACTGGCAGCACCGGCCCGCGCGGCGCCTGGTCATCGGCGCCGAACTCCTGCTGACCCGGATCGAGGACTGGACCTCCGGACGCCTGCTGGAGCGCGCCCGCCGCGCGGGAGCGGACCCGGGTCCTGGCACCGACCCGGACGCCGACACCAAGTCCAAGGTGGGCACCGAGGGGCCGGGGGAGGGTCCGGCATACGAGCCGGTGGTCACCCTCTTCGGTGGGGAACTGCCGGGCTCCCAGGATCTGGCCGGGGCCGCGGTAACCACGGACACCGCCCACTGGTGGTCGGCGGGGCGGCTGAAGTTCAGCACCCGCCAGGCGATCCAGGCAGCCTGCGCCGTGGGGCTGGCCATGATGGCGGGCGGGCTGGTCTCCTCGACTCGGTCGTACTGGGCGGCGCTGGCCGCATACATCGTCTTCACCGGTGCTTCGACGACCGCGGAGACCACGCGCAAGGCCGTGGAACGCACGATTGGCACCCTGCTCGGGCTCGGGATCTCCCTGCTCATCGCGCACCTGACCACCGGACGGCCGGCGCTCGCCCTGGTTGTCATGGGCGTCGGCGTCTTCCTCTCCTTCTATGTCATGGCGCTCTCGGTGACCTGGATGATCTGCTTCCTCACCGTGGTGCTGGGCCAGCTCTACCAACTCAGTCAGCCCGCCGAAGACCAGGTGCTGTGGTTGCGCCTGGGCGAGACCGCCATCGGCGCGGTCGCCGGGATCCTGGTCGCCTATGCCGTGCTGCCTGCTCCGGCCGGCGAGACGTTGCGCACTGCGCGGCGCCGGGTGCTGGATGCCTTGGCCGCCCTGCTCGACCACGCGGGCGCCCTCGCGGGCACGCCGGATGCCGGGCCGGAGGCGGCCACCGCCTATCGCGAGATCGTCGAACTCGACGAAGCCGCCCGCCAGCTTGCCGCCACCCATGACTCGCTCATCCGGCCGCGGCTCTTCGACGCCGACCACGCGGGCCGCCGTCACCGCATCGCCGTCCTGGTCGTCTGCGCCGCCACCGGCCGCTCGCTGCTCCAGGCGATCCTTGCCGCGCCCCGGCCGCTGCCGCCGCAGATTGCCGACGTATGCGGATTGCTCGCCGCCGAAGCACGGCGCCTGACCACCGTGCCCGACCTGCGCGATCAGCGCCCGGCCCGGGCGGATCGGCCGGGAGTGAGCGCGCGGGTCTCGGCCGTGCTGGAAACTGCGGGAGAGGCGCCCGCGCCGGTACTGCGGCGGGCTCAGCGGCTGGCCGATGCGCTGGCTCTGCTCACCCCGCGCCGACGCTGAGGGCCGTCAGTTCGGGCCGGTAGGCTCCAGGCATGCGCCGCCGTGCCCTGCTCGCCGCCGTGGCGGCTCTCCCGCTGAGTGTCACCGCCTGCTCGGAGAAGTCCACCACACAGGACCCGGCCAGCGCTCTCGCACAAGCCAAGACGACTCTCGAGGCGGCCAAGGCCGTCACCCTGGATCTGTCCTCGGCCCAGCCCATCCCCAGCGGCAACAGCGGGGTCTCCGCGGCCAAAGGCACCGGGCTGATCGATGCCACGACCCCGAAGTTCTCCGGCGAGGTCACGGCCGTGGTCGCCGGGGCCCCGGTCTCCAGCAAGGTAGTGGCCATCGGGCCCGAGACGTGGCTGAACCTCTTCGGCGCCGGGTTGCGCAAGGTCGACGTCGCGAGCCTGGGCGCCCCCAATCCGTCCAGCTTCTTTGCCCCCGGCACCGGCCTGTCCTCGATGCTGTCCTCGGTGCAGAACCCCGCCGGCGGCAGCGAGAAGCGGTACGGCAAGGAGGTGCTCACCTCATACACCGGCACCGTGCCCGGATCGGTGGTGCGCTCGCTGCTGCGGCTCGGGCCGGAGGACGCCTCCTACGCCGCCGAGTTCGGAATCGCGAAGGACACCCACCAACTGCGCACCGCCAAGTTGACCGGCCCCTTCTATAACAACGGGGACACGACGTACTCGATCACGCTGACCGACTACGGCAAGACCGTTGACATCACCGCCCCCGAGTAGCCGCGCGCGGGGAGTCCTCGCGCTGGCCTCGATCGCGGTGGCGTTGGCCGCCGCCGACACCTATGTCGTCGTCCTGGCCTTGACCGAGATGATGCAGGGCGTCGGCGTGGGCATCGAATCGCTGCAGCGCGCCACCCCCATCGTCAGCGGCTTCCTGCTCGGGTATGTCGCGGTCCTGCCCCTGATCGGCCGGCTCGCCGACCTGCTGGACACCCAGCGCGTATTGCTGGGCTGCCTGGCCGTCTTCGTCGTGGGCTCGGGGATCACCGCACTGGCCACGGAACTCCCGGTGCTGGTCGCCGGTCGCGTCGTGCAGGGTGCGGGCGGTGGTGGTCTGGTCCCGGCCACGCTCGCCTTGGTCGCCGCGCTCTGGCCGCCCGAGCGCCGCGGTATGCCGTTGGGCCTGGTCGGTGCCGTGCAGGAACTCGGCTCGGTCGTCGGCCCCGTCCTGGGCGCGGCGATCCTCGCGGTCGCCGACTGGCGAATGATCTTCTGGCTCAACGCCATTGCCGGGGTGGTGCTCGCCGCCGCCCTGGTCGGGGTGGGGCGAGGTGACGCGCATACCGGGGGTGGGCGGCATACCGGAAGCGGCGGCGGACGCGCCGACGGGGCCGTGTGGGGTGCCGGGCTGTGGCTGCTCGGGTTGTGGGTGCTCGGGCTCGCCCTGCTCGCGCTGGCGCTGGCCGCACCCGAGCGGTTGACCTCGGGGGTGCGGCTCGGGGTTCCCTTCGTCCCCTTCGGGGAACTGCAGTCGCGGATCACCACCCCCATCGGCGTGGCCGCGCTGGGCTTGCTCGTCGTGGCGCTGGGGCTCACGCTGACCCGGCATCGGGCGGTACTTCGGCGGGCGGACGCTGGCGGCGCCGTCCTGATCGGTATGGCGTTGGGTTGCGTCATCCTCACCTTCGCCTCGGCGCAGCCGGAGACCCAGGTGGTCGGGCCCTGGGGATATTTGCTGTTGCCGCTGGCCGTCGTGTGCACCCTGGGGTATGGCGTCCTGCACCGCCGCAGCAATGATCCGGTGATCCCGCACGGCGTGCTGCGTGGCCGGACCGCCTGGGCACTGGGCGTCTCCTTCTGCGTCGGAGTCGCCCTGGTCGCGGTCGTGGTCAACATCCCGCTGCTGGCCCGCCTGGTGCACACCAGCGACGAGGCCGAGGCGGCCTTCGTCTTGTTGCGCTTCCTGCTCGCGGTGCCGGTCGGCGCGCTCGTCGGGGGGTGGGCGCTGCGGCATGCCGGCGAAGGCCCGGTCGCGGCACTGGGAATGGCCTGTGCCGCAACCGGATTGGCGCTGATGACCAGTTGGGGCGAGGGTGCTCTGGGGAGCCCCGCGTCCTGGGTGATCCTGGCGCTCACGGGGTTCGGCATTGGGCTCACCTTGGCGCCGGTCACCAATGCGGCGCTACGGCCGGTGAGCCCCGGCGCGCATGGGGCGGCCAGCGCGCTGGTGGTAGTGGCCCGAATGATCGGCATGGTGCTCGGTCTGGCCCTGCTGACCGCGATCGGGCTGCACCGCTACTTCGCGATCGTCGCCGGCCTGGCCGATCCCACCAACCCGGCCGCGCTCAAGGGTGCCGCGATCGCCCAGCTGCATTGGGTGTTCTGGGGCGCCGCCGGGGCCGCCGCGGTGGGTGCCGCCTGCGCCACTCGGCTCGGCGCATCCCCGTCCAGCCGGCAGCGTCGGTCGGGGCTGCGCCGGCCGGTTCGGTCGTCCTGACGGTCCCGGGTTCGCACGCCCACTGCGGGCGGGTCAAGCCCCATGGATGGGTCGACCGGCGACTGGGCCTCAGACGCGCGGATATGGCACAGCCATGGCACAGCTTCTGCACAGGCAGGGTGGGCAGGGTAGGAATGGCCCACCCAGGAGAGGAACACAGAAGCTATGAGCGACACAACATCCCAGCAGCCGCCACGTTATGAGGGCCGGATGCTCCCGCACCCGGAGGAAGAGGTCTTCGACCAGGGTCTGGCATTCGATCTGGAGACCATGAACCGCCGCCGGATGCTGCGTTTCCTCGGTGCCGGGGCAGGCGTCGCGGTCCTCGCCGCCTGCAGCAGCGATTCGACGAGCGTCAACTCCGCCACCTCAACGTCCGCCTCCAGCACGGGCGGTACGAGTTCGGCCTCCAGCTCGAACAGTTCGGGCGACCTGACCGAGATTCCCGACGAGACCGCCGGGCCATATCCCGGGGACGGCTCCAATGGGGCCAACGTCTTGACCGAGGACGGCGTGGTCCGCCAGGACATCCGCAGCAGCTTCGGGGATTCCACGACCACGGCCGAGGGGGTGCCCGCAACCATTGAGCTGACCATTCTCGACATGGCCAATGACAACGCCCCATTCGCCGGGGTGGCCGTCTACGTCTGGCATTGCAACCGCGACGGCAATTACTCGCTCTACTCCTCGGGCATCGAGAACGAAAACTACCTGCGCGGTGTGCAGATCGCCGACGCCGACGGGAAGGTCTCCTTCACCTCCCTCTTTCCAGCTTGCTACTCGGGCCGGTGGCCGCACATCCACTTCGAGGTCTATCCCGACCAGGCGAGCATCACCGACTCGAGCAACGCCATCGCCACTTCCCAGATCGCCATCCCCCAGGCGCAGGCGGAGGCCGTCTATGCGACGACGGGATATGAGCAGTCGGTGACCAATCTGTCTCAACTGTCTTTGTCGTCCGACAACGTCTTCGGAGATGACTCGGCTGCCAGCCAGTTGGCGACGATGTCCGGGGACGTGAGCAAGGGGTACTCCATCGCGCTCACCGCGGCTGTCGACACCAGCACCGAGCCCACGGGCGGCGCCGCCCCCGGCGGCGGGGAAGGCCCGGGTGGTGGGGCCCCGCCCGGCCAGAGTTCAACCTCCAGCTGACGCCGGATGCGGTGGGCGATCGATGAGCGAGACCGCTGCCGGGGCGACGTTGTCGCTCATCGATCGCCGTCAGCCGATCTCGTCGGCGAGGTCGACGATCACCGGAGCGTGATCGGAGGCCCCCTTGCCCTTGCGCTCCTCCCGGTCGATCAGTGCGCCGCTGACCCGGGCCGCGAGATCGGCGGAGGTGAGCACGAAGTCGATCCGCATCCCGCGCCCCTTCTGGAAGCGCAACTGCTGGTAGTCCCAATAGGTGTAGACCTTGGGCCCCGGATGCAGCGGGCGGACCACGTCCACATAGCCGGCGTCGAGCACGGCCTGGAATGCGGCGCGCTCGCGCGGGGAGACGTGCGATTTGTCGGCATAGAACGCCATCGACCACACGTCCTCGTCCTGCGGCGCGATATTCCAGTCACCCATCAGCACGCTCGGCCCCGCCTGCGCCCAACCGGCCGCGGCATCGCGCAACCGCCCCAGCCAGTCGATCTTGTAGTCCATATGCGGGTCGGCGATATTGCGGCCATTGGGCACATAGACCGAGGTGATCCGCATCCCGGCACAGGTCGCCGAGAGCGTGCGCGCCTCCACCACGTCATTCCACGCGGGCGCATCGGGGAAGCCCGGGCTGACGTCGGTGAGTCCGACTCGCGAGGCGATCGCCACCCCATTCCATTGGTTGAGGCCGTGGTGGGCGACGACATACCCGAGGTCTTCAAACCGGAAGAACGGGAACTGGTCCTCGCGGGTCTTGGTCTCCTGGAGCGCCAGGACATCGACCTGATTGCGCTCCAGCCACGGGATCACCCGCTCGACCCGAGACCGTATGGAGTTCACATTCCACGTCGCGATGCGCACCCGCGGAACACTATGCGAGCCCGGGGGGCCTGGCCCCTACGCTTCGGCTATGACGACCGCGTTGATCACCGGGGCCACCTCCGGCATCGGCCTGGAGTTCGCCCGGCAACTGGCGGCCCGGCATACCGACCTGGTGCTCGTGGCGCGCGATCGCGAGCGGTTGGAGCGGGTCGCGGGGGAGTTGGCGACGGCATACGGGGTGGGCACCGAAGTCCTGGTCGCCGATCTGGCCGACCGCGCGCAATTGCAGGCCGTGGCCGACCGCGTGGGCGATGCTGGGCGCCCCGTCGACATCCTGGTCAACAACGCCGGCTTCGCCGTCAAGGAGACCTTCCTGGCCACCGACCTGGCGGACGAGGAAGCGCACTTCGATGTGCTCTGCCGCGCGGTGCTGGTGCTCACGCATACCGCCGCCCAGGCGATGGTCGGGCGGGGTTGGGGCCGCATTCTCAATGTGTCCTCGGTGGCCGGTTTCCTGGCCAGCGGCAGCTATGCAGCCGCCAAATCGTATGTGACGGTGCTCACAGAATCGCTGGCCGCGGACCTCGCCGGAACCGGGGTCAGCGCGACCGCGGTATGCCCCGGATTTGTCCGCACCGAGTTCCATCAGCGGGCCGGGATGACGATGACCGCAGTGCCCGAAATCGCTTGGATACCTGTGGAGAAGCTCGTCCGGCAGGCGTTGCGCGATGGCGGCCGCGGGCGGATTGTGTCGGTCCCGGATGCGCGCTATAAGGCCGTTGTTGGACTCCTGCGCGTCGCTCCCCGGTCACTTGCTCGACGTCCGCGACTGGTTCGCCGGCACCGACCAGGCCAGTAGCATCGGTCGGCACCAGGCAAATTCTGTCCCCGATCCCTGGAGCCAACCCCATGTCTCAATCCCCCCGTGGGCCCCGTCGTGCCGTCCTCGCGGTCGCTGCCGGCGCCGCCACGACCGCCCTGCTGGCCACCTCCCTCCCCGGCGCCAGCGCCCTGCCCGAGGCTGCCCCCGCCGCGAGCTCGGCCACGTCCGGCAACTTCCTCAAGCTGTGGTCGGCCGAATGGATGGCCGGCAAGAAAACCTTCTCCACCTCCGACGCGCAGGCATATGCCCGCCGGATGACCGTGATCGTCGCGATGCGTGGCAAGTTCACCAAGGACATCGCGGCCATGAAGTCGGCCAACCCCAGCCTCAAGGTGCTGGCCTATCGCAATGCCACCTTCGGCGGCAGCGGCTTCGCCGACAGCCTCTATGCGCACAACAAGAGCGGCCAGCGCATCTACGCGCGCAAGTGGCCCACGACATTTCTGATGAACATCTCTAGCCCGGCCTGGGCCAACGAGGTCGGTCGCAGCTGCGTCGAGCTGATCAATGTCAGCAAGTACGACGGCTGCTTCCTCGACGTCCTCGGTTCCGGTCCGCTGATGGGCAACTACCTGTCCTCGATGCCGGTGACCAACGGCCAGACCTGGACCCACAAGCAGTGGATCGACTGGGCCGACGACATCACCGTCGCCGCTAAGCGCGCCACCGGCAAGACCGTGATGGGCAATGGCCTGGGCAACGGCCGGCGTTACTACTCCTCCGACATGTCCTCCAAGGGCCTGGTCCCGGGCAATGACGGTATGGAGCCGGAGCTCTTCGTCCGCGAGGCGCACGCCCCCGTCGGCGCGTACTACAACGAGGAGACGTGGAAGAAGGACGTCGACATGATGATCGACGTCCAGAACAAGGGCAGCCGCATCCTGTCGATGACCAAGCTGTGGACCTCGGCCAGCGAGGCGCAGAAGAACGCCTGGCACAAGTACGCCCTGGCCACCTTCCTCATGGGCAGCAATGGCAATAGCTACTTCTGCTTCCTGCGCGACAAGAACCCCGGCGCCTCGTGGGGCGATCACCCGTACAACCAGATCAACATCGGCACCCCCACGGGTAGCTACACCAAGGTGAGCTCGGGCGTCTATGCCCGCAATTTCACCAATGGCAAGGTCGTCGTCAACGTCGGCAAGTCCGCCTCCGGCCTGCGCCTGGAGTCGGGCCTGCGCACCGTCGACGGTGCCCGCACCTCCGGCACGGTCACCATCCCGGCCCACTCCGCCGAGATCTACCTCGGCTGAGTGAGCGGGGCCTCTTAGGCTGGCCCGTATGACGGATATCGCTGCCGACCGCGCCGCCCTGCTGGAGATCATCCGGGACAAGGCGATCGTCCATGGCCGGGTGACCCTGTCCTCGGGGCGGGAGGCCGACTATTACGTCGACCTGCGCCGGATCACCCTGGACGGCCAGGCCGCGCCCCTGGTCGGGCGGGTGATGCGCGACCTGGTCGCGGATCTGCGGTTCGATGCCGTCGGCGGGCTGACCCTCGGGGCCGACCCGGTGGCCACCGCCATGCTGCATGCCGCGGCCCAGGACGGCGAGCGCCTGGATGCCTTCGTGGTCCGCAAGTCCGGCAAGGCGCACGGGCTGCAGCAGCGCATCGAGGGACCCGCGATCGCGGGCCGGCGGGTGCTCATCGTCGAAGACACCTCCACGACCGGCGCCTCGCCTCTGGAAGCCGCGCAAGCGGCCAAGGAGGCGGGCGCCGAGATCGTGGCCATCGCCACGATCGCCGACCGCGCCACCGGTGCGGCGCAGCGGTTCGCCGAGGCCGGTATGGAGTACCGCCACGCCTTCTCGTTGACCGATCTCGGGCTGGCCTGAGCGCAGATCCCGGGCTGATGGCCCAACTGGCCGTTAGGATCGGCAGCGATACGGCGACCGGCGCGCTCGCGGCGGCCGCACGACATACCGGAGGGGACATTCGATGATTGCGTTGTTCATCATCCTCGGCCTGATCGTGCTCCTGGCACTGTTCGCGGTCGGGGTCTACAACGGCCTGATCAAGCAGCGCAATCTGGTCCAGGAGTCCTGGCGCCAGATCGATGTCGAGCTCAAGCGGCGCCATGACCTGATCGGCAACCTCGTCGAGACCGTCAAGGGGTATGCCGCTCACGAGCGCGGAACGCTCGAGGACGTCATGAAGGCCCGCAGCGCGGCCATGGCCGGCGGCCAGTCGCCGGCCCAGCAGGCGGAGTCCGAGGGTCAGCTGAGCTCCGCGCTCGGCCGGTTGATCGCGGTCGCCGAGGCCTACCCGGACCTCAAGGCCAACCAGAACTTCTCCGCGCTGCAGAACGAGCTCACCTCCACCGAGGACCGGATCGCCTCCGCTCGCCGCTACTACAACGCGAATGTGCGCGACCTCAACACCAAGGTCGAGTCGGTGCCGAGCAATATCGTCGCCGGGATGTTCAACGTCAAGCGTGCCGAGTACTTCGAGGTCGAGGGCATCGAGCGCGAGACCGTGAAGGTCGACTTCGGCCAGAGCAACTACCAGATCCCGCCGCCGAGCGGCTACGGCCAGCCGCAGGATTCGACGCAGCAGATCACCAACCCGACCCCGCAGCCGGGGCAGTTGCCGACCACCCCGCAGAACGGACCGGCGCAGCAGTAACCGACGCCATACCTGCCGAAGGCCGGCCGCACCCGAGGGTGCTGGCCGGCCTTCGTGGTGTCCGGACTACTCGCCCTCGCCGATGTCCTCGGCCCAGACCCCGGGATGCACCCGCATGAAATCGGCCATCAACTGCTTGCACCGGGCGTCGTACACGAGGGTCACCTGGACGCCTCGGGACGCGAGCCAGTCCAGCTCGCCGGGGAAGCTGATGTTCTCACCGACCACGACGTGCGGGATCCCAAATTGCTCGATCGCGCCCGCGCACATGGCGCATGGAGCCAGCGTCGTATAGATCGTCATCCGCCCGTATGCCGTGGTTCGCCCCGCCGCCCGTAGCGCGTCGGGGCGGTCGAATCACCGTGCTGGACGCGGTGGTTGTGGCCGACGGCAACGATCTCGTCGCCGAGCGTGATTGACGAGCCGATCGGCACTGGTCGTGAGTTCATCCGCGGCGACGCGGCAGGCCTTCACCAGGCGATCGGTTCCCGCCGCGGCGGCGCTCACCGAGGCGCTGCAGGGGTCGTTGCCCCAGTCGACGCGCGAGGTCACCCAGGTGCGCGATGGGTATGCCGTCCTGTGGCTCGGCCCCGATGAGTTCCTGCTCATGGCGCCCGACGAGGCCGACGGCGGGCCCGACCCGGCCGCGCTGACCGCGGAACTGGCCGCGGCGCTGGGCGAGCATCCGGGCCAGGTGGTCGACCTCTCGGCCAATCGCACTACCCTGGAACTGGCGGGTCCCCGGGCCCAAGACGTCCTCGACAAATCCTGCCGGCTGGATCTGGACCCGGTCGCCTTCCCCACCGGGACGGCGGCGCTGACCCTGCTCGGCTCGGTGGGCGTCATCCTCTGGCGCATTGACGACGAGGTATGGCGCGTGCTCCCGCGCTCATCATTCGCAGTGCACATTGCTCGCTGGTTGCTCGACGGGATGGTTGAGTTTCGTTCATGACCCTGTCAGTCCTCGACCTGTACTCGATCGGGATTGGCCCGTCGTCCTCGCACACGATGGGCCCGATGGTGGCCGGCGCCCGCTTCGCGCGCGGTCTGCGCGAGCGCGGGGTGCTGGAGCGGGTGGCCGGCCTGCGAGTGCACCTCTACGGCTCCCTGGCCGCCACCGGGGTGGGGCATGGCACCGACCGCGCGGTGGTGCTGGGGCTGACGGGTGCGGACCCGGAGACCGTCGACATCGACGGGTCGTTCGCCGAATACGAGCGGATCGGGGAGGAGCACCGGCTGCGCCTGGATGGCAGTCACGAGATCGCCTTCGACCCGCATACGGACCTGGAGTTCCATCGGCAGAGCCTGCCGCAGCATCCCAACGGCCTGCGCTTCCAGGCGCTCGATGCCGCGGGGCAGGAGCTTGCCGCCGAGGAGTTCTATTCCGTCGGTGGCGGATTCGTCATCTCCGCGCAGGAGGAGCCGGTCCTGGGTGCGGGTGGTCCGCAGGTGCCCTACCCATTCGGTAGCGCCGAGGAATTGCTCCGGCGCTGTCGGCAAATCGGCGGCTCGATCGCCGATGTGGTGCTCGCCAACGAGCGGGCCTTCCGCCCGGAGGCGGAGACCCGGGAGCGACTCCTGCAGATCTGGGCAGTGATGCAGGAGTGCGTGGAAAAGGGGTGCACCCGCGAAGAGAAGTTCCTGCCCGGGCAGCTGCGCGTGCGCCGACGCGCCCCGGAGCTGCGGCTGCGGCTGCAGGAGCAGGAAGCGCGCACCCGCGCCGAGAAAGGGGACATGGACGACCCCCTGTGGGCGATGGAATGGGTCAACCTCTACGCGCTCGCCGTCAATGAGGAGAACGCCTCGGGTGGCCGAGTGGTCACCGCACCGACGAATGGCGCGGCCGGCATCGTCCCGGCGGTGCTGCACTACTACACCCGGTTCGTGCCCGGCGCCGACGAGGACTCGGTCATCACCTTCTTGGTCACCGCTGCCGCGATCGGCATCCTCTTCAAGGAACGTGCGTCGATCTCCGGCGCCGAGGTCGGCTGCCAGGGTGAGGTCGGCTCGGCGTGCTCGATGGCCGCCGGGGCACTGTGCGCCGTCCTCGGCGGCACCCCCGCTCAGGTGGAGAATGCCGCGGAGATCGGGATCGAGCACAACCTCGGTCTCACCTGCGATCCCGTCGGTGGCCTGGTGCAGGTGCCCTGCATCGAGCGCAATGCCATTGCCTCGGTAAAGGCGATCAATGCGGCGCGGCTGGCCTTGCACGGGGACGGCAGCCATTGCGTCCGTCTCGATCAGGCCATCGAGACTATGCGGCAGACCGGCAAGGACATGAAGAGCAAATACAAGGAGACCTCGCGCGGCGGGCTGGCCGTCAACGTCACCCTCTGCTGAGCCCGGCCCGACCGCGCGCAGCGGGGCCCCGGGTATTCGGCTCGTCGGTACCCGGGGCCCCCCCTCCGTTACCGCGCCGTGGCCGTGCGCCAGGCGGCGGCGGAGGCAGGCAGTGGGCTGATCCGCCAGTCGTGGTCGCCGGCGTTCATCGACATATCGTCCTCGTAGTACGAGATGAACTCGACCTTGCCGCGCAGGTAGAGATCGACCGAATTGATGAAGTTCGCCTTGGTGGCGTCGCTGCCGGTCCAGACCCCGAACTCGGGCACGGCGATCGGCTTGCCGTATTCCGCGGCGATCCGTAGGTCTTCATCGAAGAGCGACTGCGGTGTCTGCCAGCTCTCCCACTGGAAGATGTCGACCCCGAGCACATCCACATAGGCCCCACCCGGCCACAGCGGGGCGAGGCGTTCCCGGTATTTCCATCCGGTGAGGATGAGGGTCTTCTTGATCATCGGGTTGCCGGTCTGGTTCGCCAGGGTGGCGAACCGGATCCACGCCGATCGGGCGGTCGCCGCGCTATAGGCGCCGTGCACGATCTTGGCGTCCATCTCGTGGTTGAGCGCCACATACGTGGGCCGGTCCCGGGGAAGTTTGCCCAGGAAGGTGCGAATCTCCGCGTCATACCGGCCGGCGGCGACCGCGGCCGGGTCGCGGTTGAAGGAGACGACCAGAGGCGTGCTCCCGGCGAAACCGCCACCCGCCGGCCAGCTGAGCGCGGCGCTGCCGTAATAGAAACGCACTACCTCGGGGCGCCCGAGCACGGTGGATTGCCGGGCATGCGCCTGGGTCCACGTCTCACCGGGGCGGATGTCGACCGCATACCCATTCCGGGTCGTGGTGAGTTGCGAGCCGGCCTGCGCCACCGGGGCAGCCGCCAGGGCGGCGGCCAAGGGGAGGGTAAGCAGACCAGGGACAAGGAAACGTCGTCGCGACATACGAGAGCTCCTAGGGGAAGGGATGCCGAAGAGCCGTCGGCGCACGGGCGCACGAGACGGCTGCCAGCAGTAGGGGGACTCAAGCACGCTAACAACGGCCTAGGCCGTTGTCCTGTTGAAATCCGCGGGCACGGGCAGCCTCGGCGTCCCGGGCGGTCACCGCATAGCGGTCCGGGTGGGGCTCAGCGGGCGGTGATGGCGCGCCAGGTCGCGGCGGACTTGGGCAGCGTGCTGATCCGCCAATCGTGATCCCCGTCGCGCATCGACATATCGTCGTCGTAATACGCGACGAACTCGACCCGGCCGCGCAGGCGGCGGTCGACGGAGTTGATGAAACTCGCCTTGGTGGCGTCGCTGCCGGCCCAGGCCCCGAACTCGGGCACGGCGATCGGCTTGCGATATTCGGCGGCGATCCGCAGGTCCTCCTCGAACAACGATTGCGGGGTTTGCCAACTCTCCCACTGGAAAATGTCCACGCCGAGCAGGTCGACATGGGCACCCCCTGGCCACAATTGCGCGAGGCGCTCCCGATATTTCCAGCCGGTGAGGATGAAGGTCTTCTTGATCATCGGGTTGCGGGCTTCGGCGACCAGGGTGGCGAACCGGATCCAGCCGGCCCGGGCGGTCTCCGGGGCATACTCACCGTGCGCCACCTTGGCGTCCATCTCGTGGTTGAGGGCCACATAGGTGACCCGGTCTCGTGGCAACTTGGCCAGGAAGGCCCGGATCTCGGCGTCATGATGTCCGGCGGCGACCGCCGCCGGGTCGCGCTTGAAGGACACGACAAAGGGAACGGACCCGGCGGCTCCACCGCCGATCGGCCAGGTCAACGCCGCGGTGCCGTAGTAGTAGCGGATCACCTCCGGGCGTCCGAGGCGGG
>CAKZIH010000098.1 GCA_936931335.1 uncultured Nostocoides sp.
CCAATGCCCCGGCCATCGTCTTCGTCGATGAGATCGATGCCGTCGGTCGCCACCGCGGCGCCGGCCTGGGTGGCGGGCACGACGAGCGGGAGCAGACCCTCAACCAGCTGCTGGTCGAGATGGACGGCTTCGACGTCAAGACCAATGTCATCCTGATCGCGGCGACCAACCGCCCCGACATCCTCGACCCCGCCCTGTTGCGTCCCGGGCGTTTCGACCGCCAGATCGCTGTGGAAGCCCCGGACATGATCGGCCGGCACCGCATCCTCGAGGTACACGCTCAGGGCAAGCCGATGGCCCCTGGTGTTGACCTGCTCGCCGTGGCCCGGCGTACCCCCGGCTTCACCGGTGCCGATCTGGCCAATGTCCTCAACGAGGCCGCGCTGCTCACCGCCCGTGGCTCCGGGCACCTGATCACCGACGCCACCCTGGACGAGGCCATCGACCGTGTCATGGCCGGCCCGCAGAAGCGGACCCGGATCATGAGCGCCAAGGAGCGCAAGATGACGGCATACCACGAGGGCGGGCACGCCTTGGTGGCTGCGGCGATGAACCACACCGACCCGGTCAACAAGATCACGATCCTGCCTCGTGGCCGGGCGCTCGGCTACACCATGGTGCTGCCCAGCGACGACAAATACTCCACCACCCGCAACGAGATTCTCGACCAGTTGGCGTATGCCCTGGGTGGTCGCGTCGCGGAGGAGATCATCTTCCACGACCCCACCACCGGCGCCGCCAATGACATCGAGAAGGCCACCGCGATGGCCCGCAAGATGGTCACCGAATACGGCATGTCCGAGCGGGTCGGGGCGATCAAGCTCGGCCAGAGCCAGGGCGAGGTTTTCCTTGGCCGCGACTACGGCAGCCAGCGGGACTATTCCGAGCACGTCGCCGGCATCGTCGACGAAGAGGTGCGCCGCCTCATCGAGGCCGCCCACGACGAGGCCTGGCACGCGCTCAACGACAACCGCGACGTCCTCGACCGCCTGGTCCTGGAGTTGCTGGAGCGCGAGACCCTCAACGCCAAGGACATCGCCGAGGTCTTCCACGACGTGCGCAAGCGTCCGGAGCGGGCGACCTGGCTATCCGCCGAGCACCGCTTGCTCTCCGACAAGCCCCCCGTGCTCACCCCGGCTGAGCAGGCCGCCCTCGCCGGCTCCGGTGCGCCGAATGGCGCCGTGCCCAACCCGGGTGACCGGGCCACCGAGCGCGCCATCGACCGAGCCGCGGAGGCGGGTGCCTCGCCGTATGCCGAGAAGCGGCCGGTGAGCCAGATCGTCGAGACGCCCGAAGGCGCCCCGGTCAACCCCGACGGCCACGTCTGAGCCGCGGCCCCGGGATCCCCTGTGCCGTCGCCGCAGACCCCCACATCCGTCGATTCCGCGCGCATCGAAGCCGCGGTCCGGGAGATCCTCGCCGCCATCGGTGAGGATCCGGACCGGGACGGGCTGCGGGACACCCCGGCCCGGGTCGCCCGTGCCTATGCGGAGGCGTTCAGCGGGCTGCACCAGGATGCGGCGGAGGTGCTCGCCCGCCGCTTCGATGTCGATCACGACGAACTGGTGCTGGTGCGCGATATCGCGCTCTACAGCACCTGTGAGCACCATCTGCTGCCCTTCCACGGCGTGGCCCATGTCGCCTATGTGCCCACCGGTGGGCAGGTGACCGGGCTGTCCAAGCTGGCCCGGCTGGTGGATGTCTATGCTCGTCGCCCCCAGGTTCAGGAACGCCTCACTGGCCAGGTCGCCGATGCCCTGGTCGAACACCTCGAGGTCATGGGCTGCCTGGTCGTCGTCGAGGCCGAGCACATGTGTATGTCGATGCGCGGCGTCCGCAAACCCGGCGCCCGGACCATCACCTCCGCCGTCCGCGGCACCCTGCGCAATCCGGCGACCCGCGCCGAGGTGATGGCGCTGCTCTCCGGCGGATCCCGGTGAGCCGACCCCGGCTGATGGGCGTGCTCAATGTGACGCCCGATTCGTTTTCCGATGGCGGTGCCTGGCTGGACCCCGAGGCCGCCTTTGCCCACGGTATGGAGTTGGTCGCCGCGGGGGCGGCCATCGTCGACGTGGGCGGGGAATCCACCCGGCCCGGGGCGGCCCGGCCCGACGTCGCGGAGGAGTTGCGCAGGGTGGTCCCGGTAGTCCAGGCCCTGACCGATGCCGGGGTCGCCGTCTCGGTCGACACCATGCGCGCCGAGGTCGCCGCCGCCGCATTGGCCGCCGGGGCGAGCATCGTCAACGACGTCTCGGGTGGGCTTGCCGACCCGGCGATGGTGTCGGTGGTCGCCGATGCCGGGGTGCCCTTCGTTGCCATGCACTGGCGCGGGCACAGCGCCGATATGCAGGAGCGGGCGATCTACTCCGACGTCGTTGCCGACGTATGCCGTGAGCTCACCGCCCGTGTTGACGCTCTGGTCGGCGCCGGGATCGCGGCGGACGACATCATCCTGGATCCGGGGCTGGGCTTTGCCAAGACCGCCGAACACAACTGGGCCCTGCTGCGCGCCCTGCCCACGCTCACCGGGCTTGGCCACCGGGTGCTCGTCGGGGCCTCGCGCAAACGCTTCCTCGGGCTGGTCGGTCGAGATGAGCGCAGCCTGCGGGCACCGCACGAGCGCGATGTGGCCACCGCGGTGACCACGGTGTGCGCGGCCGACGGGGGTGCCTGGGCGGTGCGGGTGCACGATGTGACCGCCTCTGTCGATGCCCTCGATGTCTGGTCCGCGCTGCGCACTGCCGACGGTGGGCTCGCGGCGGGGCCGAGCGGCGTAACCTCCGACGGAGACCGGTCATGACCGACCGGATCACGCTGACTGGCTTGCGCGGCAGGGGATTCCATGGGGTCTTTGAATTCGAGAAGCGCGAGGGCCAGGTCTTCCTCGTCGATGTGGTCCTGGAGGCCGATCTGCGCGCCGCCGGCCGCAGCGACGAGCTGGCCGACACGGTCCATTACGGCGTGGTCGCCGAGCGGGCGATGGCGCGGATCACCGGGCCGGCATACGACCTGATCGAGGCGCTGGCGGAGGCGATCGCCGATGACTGCGTGGCGATGCCCGGGGTGCGCCGCGCGACCGTGACCGTGCACAAGCCGGGCGCCCCCATCCCGCACGAGTTCGCCGATGTGGCTGTCACCGTGGTCCGGGAGCCGGCCGTCCCGGTGGTCATCGCCCTGGGCAGCAACCTCGGCGAGCGCGCGCGGACGCTGGCCGACGCGGTGGGGGAGCTGGCCGCCATACCGGGAGTGAGCGTGACTGCCCGCTCGCGGATTATCGAGACCGACCCGGTCGGTGGGCCGGAGCAGGCCGACTATCTCAATGCCGTGGTGACGGCGGACTGCGCGCTGCCGCCCGCGGACCTGCTCGCCGCCCTGCACCGCATCGAGGCCCGCCACGGCCGCACCCGCACCGTGCGCTGGGGCGAACGCACCCTCGACCTCGACCTCATCCAGTACGGCCGGCCGGGCGCGGCCGACGAAGTCTGCAGCAGCGACCCCGCCACGCAACTACCGCATCCGCGCGCCGGCGAGCGCGCCTTCGTCTGCCTGCCCTGGTATGACGCGGATCCGCACGCCCGCATCCGGCTCGGCACGCAGGTGGTGCCGCTCGCCGAGCACGTCGCGGGGCTAGCGGCGGACGACATACGTCCCGGGCCGGACTGGCCGGAGGACGACCAATGACCGATGGCACCGGCGGTCTGCATTGGCGGGTTCCGGTGATCACGGCTGCGCTGGTGACTTTTCTCTCCGCGCTGCTCACCCGGCGCTGGATGGAGGGCGGGGGCTTCCCGCCGGCAGTGCCGTGGCTGACGCTGGTGCTCCTGCTGGTGATTGCCGGGCTGGTGCTGCGCTTCGGGTATGCCGTGCGCAGCTACCAGCGGGGCCGCGGGGCAGATCTGTCGGCGATCCGCGCCGCGCGCACGCTGGCCTTGGCGCAGGCGGCGGCGGTCACCGGCGCCGCGGTCGGCGGGCTCTATCTGGGGCAGTTGCTAGCGGTCCTGCCCGACCGGGACCTGCGGGTGGTGCAGGGGCTGACCGGGCGCTTCACGCTCGCGGTACTGGCGGCCGGGCTCGTGAGCGCCGCGGGGTTGGTTGCCCAGCACTGGTGCCGCATCCCGCCGCGCGATCCGGATACCGAGGGCGGCCGGGAGGCCTGAGCGAGTCGCGCGACCCAGCCCGCTTAGCCGCGGGCGGCGAGGAGTTGCTCGCGCAGGATGTCCGCGTGACCGCAGTGTTGGGCCAGTTCGCGCTCGACATGCAGCAGCACCCACCGCAGCGGCAGCGGACCGCGCCGGTTGCCGGTGACGATGCTGTCCAGGGTCAGGCCGGCGATGGCCGCGCGCGACGCGGCGCAGACCGCCGCATACCGGGCCTGGACGGACGCGATGGTGTCCTGCTCGGTCAGCGCGAACGACTCATCCACCGTCTCCGGTATGCCGATCTGCGCCCGTGGGCGACCGGTCACCGCCTCGTCGAACCACACCTGCTCCACGAAGGTCGCATGCTTCACCAGGCCGAGCAGGGTGGTCAGCGAGGGCACCAGGCGGGCACGGGCCTCGTCCTCGGTCAGCCCGTCCAGGCTGGCGCCCAGCAGGGCGCGATGGTCGTCGATGAAGGTGCGGATCTGCTCCTCCAGCGGCGCATGAAAGCACGCCGGATCATGGCTGCTCACTTGTCCACATCCCCGACGACGAAGAACATCGAGCCGAGGATGGCCACCATGTCGGCGATCAGGCAGCCGGGCAGCAATTCGGAGAGCACCTGGACGTTGTTGAACGAGGCCGAGCGCAGCTTGAGCCGGTATGGGGTCTTCTCCCCCCGCGAGACCAGGTAATACCCGTTGAAGCCCAAGGGGTTTTCGGTCGCGGTGTAGAGATCGCCCTCGGGCACCTTGAGCACCTTGGGCAGCTTCACATTGACCGGTCCCTGGGCCAGCGAACCGAGGCGGTCGATGGCGGCCTCGGCGAGATCGAGGCTGACGTGGACCTGCTCCAGGAGCACCTCGAGCCGGGCCAGGCAATCGCCCTCGGTGCGGGTGACCACGCGGCCCGGGCCACCGGGGGCGAACAACTCGCCATACGCCAGGTAGGGAGCGTCACGGCGCAGGTCGATGTCGAGTCCGCTGGCGCGCGCGATCGGCCCGGAGACCCCGTATGCCGTGGCCAGCTCCCGGGGGAGCACGCCGACCCCGCGGGTCCGGGCGGCAAGGATCTCGTTGCCGACGAGCATGGATTCCAGGTCCGGCAGGCGCCGGCGCACGGCGCTCACGGCGGTGCTGGCCCGATCCAGCCAGCCCGCCGGCAGATCCTCCTTGAGGCCGCCGACCCGGTTGAACATGTAATGCATCCGACCCCCGGAGACCTCCTCCATCACCGCCTGGAGCTCCTCGCGCTCGCGGAAGGCATAGAAGATCGGGGTGATCGCGCCCAACTCCAGCGGATAGCTGCCGAGGAACATCAGGTGATTGAGGACCCGGTTGAGCTCGGCGAGCAGGGTGCGCGCCCAAACCGCGCGCTCGGGCACCTCCATCCCGAGCATGGACTCCACGCCGAGGACCACGCCGAGTTCGTTGGCGAAGGCGGAGAGCCAGTCGTGCCGGTTGGCCAGCACCAGGATCTGGCGGTAGTCGCGGACCTCAAAAAGCTTTTCCGCGCCCCGGTGCATGTACCCGACGATGGGGTCGGCGGTGACGATCCGCTCGCCGTCCAGCACGATCCGCAGACGCAGTACGCCGTGGGTCGCCGGATGCTGCGGGCCGATGTTGAGCACCATGTCGGCGCTCGCCAGGCCGCCGGCGCCCACGCCGACGGTCAGTTCCCGCCCGTCCGCTGAGGTGCTCACCCGCGCCACTCTAGGTCCCCGGGTGCGACCGGCGGCAGCCCGGCGGGAACGCGCGGGGGGGCGGCGGGCGTCTTACGCCAATGGACACCCGATTTCGCACGAGTTCGCGACTCGCGAAGCCGGTCCTGGTCGGCGCCCTGCTACTCGGCGTCCCTGCGCTCGGTGGCTGCGGCGCGCAGGTGGCTGGGGCACCCGGTGGCGGCGCCACGTCGACCACAACTCCACCGACTACCAGCACATCGACCACCGGCACATCGACCACGGACACACCGGCACCGCCGGCGACGCCGAAGCGGCCCACGCACTTCCCGCATCCGGACTACCACTACCAACTGACGATCTCCAGCTTCGGCCCCCTGGCTGGCGAACCGCTCACCGTCACGGTGCGCGCGGGCAAGGTCGTCTCCGTGGTCTTTGCGCAGGACGGCCGCTCGGGTCGCAAAGGCGAGCCGATCCCCAACCTGTCGTATGCCGATCTCACCCTTGATGACATCATCGCCGCCACCCGACGCCCGAGTGACAACCCGCCCCAGGTCGACTGGCCGGCGGGGCAGGCCTATCCCAACCGCGTCTCGGTCGATCCGATCGCCAACGCCATCGACGACGAATACTCCTACGCGGTCGCCTCGGTCGTCATCGACGGCTAGGCCCGTGCGCCGCAGGCGGCCGGGTGCGTCAGACTTGACCCCCGTGACCAGCTCGCCTACCGCCTACGACGCCGCCGCCGACCTGCCCTTCGCCGACCCCGGGTTCATCGCCGATCCGTATCCCGGACTGGCCCGGGCCCGCGAGCAGGCGCCGCTGGCGTGGCACTCCGGCATCGAGGCGTATGTCGCCACCTCGCACGCCGCGGTCAGCGCGGTCTTGCGGGATCGGCGCCTGGGGCGCATCTTTGCCGGCCGGGAGCCCATCGCGGACTGGCAGACCTTCAACTGGTTGCACGCCGACTCCATCCTCGACTCCGAGCCGCCGAAGCACACCCGGCTGCGCCGCCTGGTCGCCGGTGCTTTCGGCCGCGGACACGTCGCCCGGCTGGCGCCGCGCATCGAGGAGCTGGCGGCCGGGCTGCTGGATGCCACCGACGGCCGGGACAGCTTCGACGTCATCGAGGAACTCGCCGAGCCGCTGCCGGTCCTGGTGATCGCGGAGCTGCTCGGGGTCCCCGAGGCCGACCGGCATCTGCTGCGGCCGTGGAGCCAGGCGATCGTCAAGATGTATGAGGTCGACCCCACCCCGGCCGAGCAGGACCAAGCGCGTACGGCGTCGGCGGAGTTCGCGGCATATGTGCACGAACTCGCGGCCGACCGGGCGCAGCGCCCAGGGGCGGATTTGCTCACCGACCTGGTGCAGGCACGCGACGGCAGCGACAAGCTCAACGAGCACGAGCTGATCGCGACCGCGGTGCTCTTGCTCAACGCCGGACACGAGGCGAGCGTCAATGGCTTCGGCAATGGTCTGCACAGCTGGCTGACCAGCGGCCGCCCGGCCATCGACGCGCAGGACCCGATGGCTATCGAGCGGGCCGTGGAGGAGTTCCTGCGCCACGACAGCCCCCTGCATCTCTTCGAGCGCACCGCCACCCAGGATGTGGACCTGGACGGCGTGCAGATCGCCCAGGGGCAGAAGGCGATCGCGCTGCTCGGGGCGGCCAACCGGGATCCCGCCGTCTTTGCCGACCCGGACCGCTTCGACCCGGCCCGCGAGCCCAACCCACACCTGGCCTTCGGCCTGGGCATCCACTTCTGCCTGGGGGCGCCCCTAGCCCGGCTGGAGATGCAGATCTCCTTGCGGCAGTTGCTCACTCGTCGCCCGGAGTTGGAACTGGTGGACGCCACTGGGCGGGGCACCTTCGTGCTCCGGGGCTTCCAGCACCTCATCGTCGGCTGAGGCGCCCACGCCAATTCACCGGGGCCGGCCCCTGGTGGACGCGCATGCTCACCTGATGAGGGGGCTTTTGGACCCGGCCGGCTGTCCACTAGGTTGACGTCCGCCCGGCCGTCTGTCGTAGGCGAGCCGGCCCCCGCCCCCCACGTCACGGGCGGTCCGCGGGCCCCGCGCGCGACCGCTGCAGGAGTCCCGGTATGCCGCGCATCCCCCAGCCCTTCGTCCGCCCTACTGCGGCAGGCGGTTTCGCCGCCCCCCGTCGCACCCTCACGGCCACCCTGGCGCTCGCTGCGGCGCTGACCGGCGCAGGAGTGCTGGCCCCGGCCGACGCCGCGACCGCGACTACCGGCCGGCTGGGTATGACGGAGAACGCCGCGCCCGCCGCGCCCACCGACCTGGTCGCCGCTCCCGGCGCGTATGGCGTGACCCTCACCTGGGCCGCCTCCGCTGGCGCCGCCCGCTACCGGATCAGCCTCGCCGGGCAGGTCAAGGAAACCGGCCGCACCTCGACCTGGCTGGGCTCGCTGCGGGCCGCCACCACATACACCGCCACCGTGGTCGCCATGGACGGAACCGGCATCGCCTCGCCGTCGGCCACGGTCACCTTCACCACCCTCGCACCGAGCGAGACCCAGCCGCCGACCGCGCCGAGCGGCCTGCGCGCCAGCGTCACCACGAATTCGGCCACGCTGTCCTGGTCGCCGAGCAGCGACAACGTCGGGGTCACCGCCTATGTGGTCACCCTCGGCGGCGTGACCAGGACCGTGAAGACGACGACGGCGACCTTCACCGAGTTGGCGGCGGACACCGCATACCCGGCCACGGTGATCGCCAAGGACCAGGCGGGCAATGCGTCCCCGGCCGCCACGCTCACGGTCCGCACGAGCCCGACGACCCAGCCGCCGACCAAGGCCATCTACGTCAGCCCCACCGGCTCCGACGGCAACCCGGGCACCGCGGCCGCGCCGAAGCGGACCGTGCAGGCGGCCGTCGACCTCGCCGAGCCGGGCACCGCCATTCGCCTGTATGCCGGCACCTACACCCAGTCCGGAACGATCATGATCCGCAACTCCGGGCTGCCCAATGCGCCGATCGTCCTGCAGCCGGCGGGCAATGGCCCGGTGACTCTCACCCGGCCGGTGCCCACGGCGTCCTGCACCAGTAGCTCGCCGGCTCGTGATCGGACCGTCACGATCGCCAATGGCGCGGACCACTGGACGATCGAGGGCCTGACCATCCACAACGGGATCTGGATGGCCGGACAGCGGGCCACCCAGGCATACGACTGGCTCACCAAGTACGTCAACGCCGGCAACTGGACGGCCCGCCGGGCGGCCCCGGGTCACGGGAGCTACGACCCGACCGCGGCGCGGACCGAGCTGATTCCGTTCTTGCGCCGGGTGACTGGCAGCGAAGACCTTGACCCGGTCGAGGGCGTGACGATCCGTAACAACCTGTTCACCGGGCGGGGGATCTACGGGACGCTGGCCAGCAATGGCGAGATCAGCGGCAACACCATCCGCGAGATCCCGTGCGGCATCGGGCCGGGCATCTGGATCATGACCTTCGCCACCGGGTGGAAGGTGCACCACAATGACGTCTCCGATATCGCGATCTCCCAGGCCGCGCACTATATGCAGGAGGGGATCCGTTTCGGCAGCGCCGCGGACTACAACGAGGTCTACGAGAACACCGTCCACGATCTGCCCGGGGACGGGCGCGGCATCAACACCGATGTGGACTCGAGCTGGAACCGCATCCACCACAACCGGGTGAGCAATGTCGCCATCGGCCTCAACGAGCAGATGGCCGGCTGGGGCAACCGGTGGGAGTACAACACCGTGATCAACTACCGGGTCTACGGGATGGGCTTGCGGCTCAAGGACGCCAAGATGTCGCAGCCCTCTCGGGCCAGCAGCAGCATCGGCTCGGTGCTGCGCTGCAATGTCACCTCGGCACCGGTGGGCAATGGCAAGGCGCTGGGCGTCGGCGCGGTCGCCGAGGGGGTCTTCATCGGCAACACGATGCCGCGAATCTGGTTGTCTCCCAGCGTGAAGTCCTATTGGACTGCGCAGGGCAATACCTGGAACGGCTCCAGCGCGCTGCCGCCGGAGTATCCGGTCATCGACACCAGCGCGTGCTGACGCGCTAGGTCGGTACCCGCCTCAGGGCCCACCAGAAGTCGCCCAGGCCGGGCCCGGTCAGCGCGGCCTGGGCGCTGGCGTCCGCCAGCGCCGCCAGATAGCCCGCCGGGTCCTGCCGTCCCTGCTCGTATGCCGGTAGCTCCCCCCGGATCCCCAACTCGCGCAAGGCGATCCGTTGAGGGATGAGGCGATCGGCGGCCAGGGAGTCCATCGCGACATGGGCGGTCAGGTCGCACGAGCCATCCGGCACCGGCGGCACTTGGGCTCCGCCGCGATAGCCCACCAGGGTGCCGGCCGGGGGGCGGGACGCAGACATTTTCTCGATCTGGTGCAGATGGCCGTAGTCGATGGCAACGACAAGGGAGCCGGGGGCACTGGCGGCGACCAGGGCGGCGTACGCCTCATCGCGGGTGCGGCCCACCTCTGCCCGAACCCCCGCGGGCGGTCCGGACAACGGCCACCAGCGGCTCAACCACTCGGCGTCGGCGCCGTCAACCACTGCTCCGAGCTCTTCGCGACCGACCTCGTCCACGAGGACATAGCGCGCCGAGCCGTCGGTATGCAGTTCCACAACCGGGCACGGCACCACGTCCAGCCATTCGTTGGCGACGACCAGGGCCGCGCCATACCGGCTCAAATCGGGCACCCGGGCGCCACCGGGCGACTGCAGCCACCCGCAGCGCGCCGATAGGTCGGCGGGCCGGGCGACGACGTCCATTCCGACCAGGTGCAGCGAATCCGATTGCGCGGCAAGCTGTTCCAGCAACTCGCCACGCCCCGCGCCGAAGTCCACCACAGTCTCCAGGCCCTCCCGCTGCCCCAGCGCGATCAGGGCGCGCGCGAAGTGAACACCCGGGCTGCCATGCGCCGAGGTGGTGAAATGCCCCGCTGGCGCGCTCTGGCGGTAGAACCCCGCGGGGCCATAAAGCGCGGCCGCCCACGCCTGCTCCCACGGCTGCGGGGCGGAGTAGGGGCCGGTCATGGCGCCACCGTAATGGGAGGATGTGCCGGTGACGATGCCGCCGCTGCCGCCCGGGCGCCTGCGTGTCGGCGTGGTCGGGGCCGGCAAGGTTGGTGCGGTTCTCGGTGCGGCGCTGGCCGCGGCCGGCCATCTCATCGTCGCGGCGAGTGCGGTCTCCGATGCCTCCCTGGCGCGCGTCGCGGCCCTGCTCCCGGATGTCCCGGTGCTGCCCGTCGATGAAGTGGTCGCCGCCTCGGACCTCGTCTTGCTCACCGTCCCCGACGACGCCTTGGACAGCGTGGTGAGCGGCCTGGCCGCCACGGCCGTATGGCGCCCCGGGCAACTCGCACTGCATACCTGCGGACGGGCGGGGCTCGCCCCGCTGGCACCGGCCATCGACCTCGGGGTCGGCGGGATGGCCGTCCATCCCGCGATGAGCTTCACGGGCACCGCGATGGATCTGGCGCGCCTGCGGGACTGCTGTTTTGGGGTGACCGCGCCGCCCGGGCTGGTGGCCGCGGCGCAGGCACTCGTCATGGAGATGGGTGGCGAGCCGGTGCTCGTGGACGAGTTCGACCGAACCCGCTACCACCTGGGCCTGGCGCATGGGTCGAACCACCTGGTCACCCTGGTCGCCCAGGCGGCCCAGATCCTGCGCGGCGCCGGGGTGAGCGACACCGATCGTCTGCTGCGGCCGCTGCTCTCGGCCGCCCTCGACAACGCCTTGCGCGCCGGAGACGCCGCGCTCACCGGGCCGGTCGCGCGCGGTGACGCGGGCACGGTCGCCGAGCACCTGACCGAACTGAGCACGCAATCGCCGGACGTGGCGCAATCCTACCGAGCGCTGGCCGCCGCGAGCGTGGACCGGGCGGCGCGCGCCGGCCGACTCAGCGAAGATCGGGCACACACCATTCGCGCCCTTCTCGATCCGAGCCAGGAGAGCCCGTGACCGATCACCACCACATCCCGGTGGCACGCACTCGCGAGGAGCTGCGCGCCGCCCGTGATGCCTTGTCCGGCAATCGGATTGCCGTGGTCATGACCATGGGCGCGCTGCACGACGGGCACGCCACGCTGATCCGTGAGGCACGCCGTAGCGCCGACCATGTGTTGGTCACGATCTTCCTCAACCCCCTGCAGTTCGGGCCCAAGGAAGACCTCTCCCGCTATCCGCGGACCTTCGACGCGGATATGCAGATCTGCCAGGACAGCGGGGCCGACCTCGTCTTCGCGCCGACCCCGGATGTGGTTTATCCCGACGGGGACCCAGGAGTGCGGATCTCCGCCGGACCGCTGGGAGATGTCTTGGAAGGGCAGTCCCGCCCGGGGCACTTCGACGGCATGCTCACCGTGGTCGCCAAGCTCATGCACTTGACCGGTGGGACGCATTTCCTCTTCGGGCAGAAGGATGCTCAGCAACTACTGCTGATCCGGCGGATGGTGCGCGATCTGGACTTCCCGGCCCGGGTCATCTCCGTGCCCACCGTCCGCGAGCCCGATGGGCTGGCCATGTCCAGCCGCAATACCTATCTGACCCACAGCGACCGAGACGCGGCGCTCAGCCTGTCCCGGGCGTTACGGGCCGGGGCGGATGCTGCCGCCGAAGGCCCGTCCGCGGTGCGCCGGGCGGCGCGCGCGGTGTTGGTGGCCGAGCCGCTGGTGCTCGTCGACTACCTCGTACTGGTCCATCCCACGACGCTGAGGGATGTCCCGGAGTGGTATCGCGGCGAGGCGCTGCTGGCCGTGGCCGGCCGGGTCGGCACCACGCGGCTCATCGACAACACGCCGGTGCATGTCGGGCCCGGCGGCGGGGCGCGCGAGGTCTTCGCCAATCCTGATGATCTCGGCCCAGCCCCGGTGAGCTGACGAGCGGCAATCCAAGACAGGGGATTTGATATGACCGTGGAATCAGTGCAGCTTCCGCGCTTCTTGTCCGCCGGCCGTCCCGGCTGGCGCAGCGACGCCGATGTCATCGTGGTGGGTTCCGGCATCGCCGGGCTCACCTGCGCGCTGCGCCTGCGCGAGCATGTCGACAAGGTGCTCTTGGTCACCAAGACCGTGTTGTCGGCTGGGTCCACCCAGTGGGCCCAGGGCGGGATCGCCGCGGCCCTCGATCCCGAGGACTCACCGCAGGAGCACCTAGAGGACACCCTGGTCGCCGGCGTCGGCCTGTGTGACGAGGCGGCGGTGGCGGCGCTCGTCACCGAAGGCCCGCTGCGGGTGCGCGAACTGGTCGCGCTGGGGACGAATTTCGATCGCGCGCCCGATGGCGACATCCTGCTCACCCGAGAGGGCGGACACCACCGCGATCGCATCGCGCACGCCGGCGGCGACGCCACCGGCGCGGAGATTTCCCGCGCCCTGATCGCGGCCCTGGATCGGGTGCGCACCGATCCGGGCATCGAGGTCATCGAACACGCCCTGGTGGTCGATCTGCTCTCCGACGCCAGCGACCGGGTATGCGGGGTGACCCTGCACGTGCTCGGCGAGGGTCAGCACGACGGGGTGGGATCGGCATACGCCCGGGCGGTGGTCCTGGCCACCGGCGGCCTAGGCCAGATCTATTCCGCCACAACGAATCCCTCGGTCGCCACCGGCGACGGTATGGCGGCCGCCCTGCGCGCCGGCGCCCGGCTCGCGGACCTGGAGTTCGTGCAATTCCATCCCACCGTGATGTATCTGGGGGAGGGATCGACCGGGCAGCAGCCGCTGATCTCCGAGGCCGTGCGCGGCGAGGGCGCCTTCCTCGTTGACGGCGCCGGGGTGCGCTTCATGCAGTCGGTACATCCGATGGCCGATCTGGCGCCCCGGGATGTGGTCGCCCGGGCCATCGTCGCCCGGATGCGGCAGACCGGAGCCGAGCACGTATGGCTGGACGCGCGCCACCTGGGTGCGGACTTCCTGGAGCAGCGTTTCCCCTCAATTGTGGCCCGCTGCCGGGAACTGGGCTGCGATCCGGCAACCCAACTCATTCCGGTCGCCCCCGCTCAGCACTATGCCTCCGGCGGGGTATGGACGGACCTGCGCGGCCGCAGCACCCTGGCCGGCCTGTATGCCTGCGGGGAGACCGCATGCACCGGCGTCCACGGTGCCAACCGGCTCGCCTCCAACTCTCTCCTCGAGGGTCTGGTGTTCGCCCACCGGATCGCCGAGGACATCGTGGCCCGAATCGCCGCGGGCGAGCTGCCCCGCCCGGATACCAGTGCCGAGCAAGGAGATTCGGGGTTGCTCGCCGCGCAGGACCGGATCGCGTTGCAGCGGGCGATGACCCAGGGGTCGGGAGTAGTCCGCACTGCCGAGTCCACCCAAGAGGCCCACCGGCGCCTGTGCCAGCTGCTCGCCGCCGCCCCAGAGGCGACCCCAGGCTCGCCCGCCTGGGAGACCACGAACCTGGCCCATCTGGGCCTGGCGCTGTCGGCGGCCGCGCATGCGCGCGCAGAGACCCGCGGCGGGCATGAACGACTGGACTTTCCCGAGCCCGATGACGCCGCCTGGGCTGGCCACCTGCACCACTGCGTGACCGACGGCGCGATGACCATGACCTATCTGCCGCAGGAGGATTCGCAGCGTGGCTGACCAACTGAACTTCCCCACCGAGGACGCGACCCGCGTCGTCGAGACCGCTCTGATCGAGGACCTCGGCGGACTGCACGGGCTGGATGTCACCTCCGCGGCGACCATCGGCGCGGACACCCTGGCCCGCGCTCAGGTAATCGCCCGCGCCGACGGCGTGGTGGCTGGCCTACCGATCATCGAGATGGTGCTCGACTGCGTCGGCGCCATCGCCGAGGCCACGCCCGTGACGGTGAAACTCGTTGCCCAGGAAGGTGATCGAGTCGAGCGGGGTACGGTGTTGGCCGAGCTGACCGGCCCGGCCGCCACCATCCTCACCGGCGAGCGCACCCTGCTCAACATCCTGTCCCGGATCTCCGGGGTGGCCAGCGCCACCGGGCAGTGGGCCGAGGCGCTGGCAGGCAGCGGCGCGACCGTGCTGGACACCCGCAAGACCACGCCCGGCTTGCGAGCGCTGGAGAAGTACGCCGTCCGGGCCGGTGGGGGGACCAACAAGCGCATGGGCCTCTATGACGTGGCGATGATCAAGGACAACCACAAACTCGCCGCGGGATCGCTCAGTGCTGCCTATGCGCGCATCCGCGCGCGCTTCCCGGATATCCCGATCCAGGTCGAGGTCACCACGCTGGCGGAGGCGCAGGAGGCCCTGGCCGCCGGAGCGCGATTCATCATGTGCGACAACATGTCTCCGGCGCTGCTCGCCCAGACGGTGGCCGCGGTCCGGACGCAGGCCCCGGACGCGGAGATCGAGGCCACCGGCGGGCTCACCCTGGCCACCGCCGCCGAGTATGCGGCGACCGGCGTGGACTATGTCAGCGTGGGCGCGCTGACCCATTCCGCGCCGATCCTGGATATCGCGCTGGACCTGGTAACCGACTGACGCCATCCCACCCGGCGGGCATCTTTGGCGAATCCCTGGTGCGGCTGCCTTTCCCCTGCCAAGGTGGGTGCGCGCGGCTTCGCGCGCGAATCAGAGAGGGAAATCAGATGGTGAAATCCGCAACTCGCATACTGGCGGCCACGATCGGGGTGGGTGGGATGGTGGCTGCCGGCCTACCCGCGGCCAGCGCCCAGCAGGCCGGTCCCGAGGTCATTGCCTCCGGGCTGGACAACCCCCGTCACCTCAACTTCGGAGCGGACGGTTCCCTCTATGTCGCCGAAGCCGGAGTAGGCGGCTCCGGCACCTGTGTGACCGGGCCGGAGGGTGAGGCCTGTTTCGGCCGCTCCGGCGCGGTGACCCGCATCCGCGGCGGCGCCGCGACCCGGGTGCTCTCCGGGCTGCCTTCGCTCGCCGGGGCCGGCGGGATGTCCGCCACCGGACCGACCGATATCCAGGTCGCAGCCGGCGGTCGGTTCACCATGACCATGGGGCTGGGCAACAACCCGGCCGTCCGCGAACAACTCCCTGCCGCCGGCCACAAATTCGGCACGGTGATCTCGGGGGTCTTCGGCTCGAACCGCACGCAGGTCGCCGATATCGCCGCATTTGAGGCCGCGCGGGACTTCGATGGACAGGGCCTGGACAGCAATCCGGTCGGATTGGCGCAGCAGGGGGATCGGCATCTGGTCGCCGATGCCGCCGCCAACGCGATCTTCTCGGTGCGCAGCGGCGGCAAGATGGCCGTGGTTGCCACCCTGCCGATCCGAATGGTGCCCACGCCGCCGTTCATGCCGCCGGGCCAGATGCCGATGCAGTCCGTGCCCACCGATGTTGTCGTCGGCCCGGACGGGGCGTTCTACATCAGCGAGCTCACCGGTTTCCCGTTCCCCACCGGCGAAGCCCGAATCTATCGGATGCGCCCCGGCCAGCAGCCCACCGTCTATGCCACCGGGTTGACCAATGTCACCGACCTGGCCTGGTCGGGCAAGAGCCTGTATGCCGTCGAGCTGAGTTCGGTCGGCCTGCTCAACGAGCCCCCCGGCCAGCCGCCGACCGGCGCCTTGGTCAAGGTGACCCCCGGGGCGACCAACCACCCGGTGGTGGCCGGGGGGCTGACCGCGCCATACGGGGTGGCGGTGCGCAATGGTCAGGGCTACGTGACGACCTGCGCGGTCTGCGCCGACGCCGGTGCGGTGGTCCGCGTCCCGCTAAGCTGAGACAACCGGCGGCCGGGGAGGGTTGTCGGATGGTGCGGCTAGCGTGCCCGTATGGCCGATTGGCTCCGACCGCTCCCCGTTCGCCGGGTCGCGCAGCGCTATGTCCACGAGGTGGCGCTGGACCGCTGGCCGGCCACCGTGCCGGCCGTCCGGCAGCTTCTCGCCGAGGGTCTCGAGCTAGGTCCGCTGACCATCCTGGTGGGCGAAAATGGCACCGGAAAGTCAACGATCGTCGAGGCGATCGCCATGGCCTACGGCCTGCCCGGGGAGGGCGGGTCGACCGGTGCCCGGCATGCCACTTATCCCAGCGAATCGCCGCTGGTCGACGCGCTGCATCTGGAACGCGGCGCCGGGGCGTCCAAATGGGGCTACTTCCTGCGGGCGGAGACCACGCACGGGCTGTTCACCTATTTGCAGGCCAATCCGAGCACCTCCGCATACCGCCCGGATCCCGACTTCCACTCCCTCAGCCACGGCGAGAGTTTCCTGGCCATGCTCGGAACCGGGCGCTTTCGCGGGGAGGGATTCTTCGTCCTGGACGAGCCGGAGGCTGGCCTGTCCTTTTCCGCCCAGCTGGCGCTCGTCGGCACCCTGCATGCGCTGGGGGCAGATGGGCGCTCGCAGGTGCTCATCGCTACCCACTCCCCGGTGTTGGCCAGCATCCCCGGGGCTCGGCTGCTGGAGTTGTCCGATAACGGGATCCAACCGCGGGAGTGGGACGAGTTGGAATCGGTAGACAATTACCGCGCCTTCCTGGCACAACCGCAGCGCTATCTGCGCCATGTGGTGGACCTGCCGTGACTATGCCGGCGCAAGGCGGGGCCGGAATCACCGGGCGGATTCGAGGGCCTCCCCGGCCCGGCGATAGCATCGAATAGTGACCCAAACCGATACCGCGGCGCCCACGCCTGCCCTGCCCGAGGTGGAACTCACCGAGCAGATGCGGATCCGGCGCGCCAAGCGCGACCGGTTGCTGGCCGCCGGGGTCGACGCCTATCCCGTCCAGAGCGATCGCACGCATACCCTCGCGGAGGTCCGCGAGCAGTGGGGTCACCTGGAGACCGGCGCCGAAACCGACGATGTGGTGACGGTCGCGGGCCGCATTGTCTTTGCCCGCAACACCGGCAAGCTCGCTTTCGCCACCCTGCAAGAGGGCATCGGAACCCGCCTTCAGGTCATGCTCAGCCTGGCCGAGGTCGGCGAGGAGTCCCTGGCGGCGTGGAAGGCCGATGTCGACCTGGGCGACCATGTCTTCGTCACCGGCCGGGTCATCTCCTCCCGGCGCGGCGAATTGTCCGTGATGGCCACCTCGTGGCGGATGGCCGCCAAGGCGCTGCGCCCGCTGCCGGTGCTGCACAAGGACCTGTCGGAAGAGACCCGGGTCCGCCAGCGGTATGCCGATCTCATCGTCCGCCAGGAGGCCCGCGACATGGTCCGGGTCAAGGCGGCGACCATGCACGCCATCCGGGCCACCCTCGCCGAGCACGGCTTCCTGGAGGTGGAGACCCCGATCCTCCAGCTCATCCATGGTGGTGCCCAGGCCCGCCCCTTCACCACGCACCTCAACGCCTTCGATCAGGAGATGGTGCTGCGCATTGCCCTGGAGCTCAACCTGAAGAAGGCCGTGGTCGGCGGGGTCGACCGGGTCTATGAGATGGGCCGGATCTTCCGCAATGAAGGCGTGGACGCCACCCATTCGCCGGAGTTCACGATGCTCGAGGCGTATGAGGCCTATGGCGATCAACATACGGTCGCGGAACTGACCCGCCAGATCATCCTCGCGGTCGCCGACGCCCTGGGTTCGCGGCAAATCGACACCCCGCGCGGGCGCGTCGATCTCGATGGCGAATGGCGCTGGCTGCCGGTCTATCCGGCGGTGAGCGAGGCCGTGGGCGAGGAGGTCACCATCGACACCGATGTGGCCACCCTGCGGCGCCTCGCCGACGCCCACGGGGTCGCCTATGACCCCGCGCTGGAGAAGGACAAGCTCTTCCTTGAGTTGCTTTCCGAACTCGTGGAGCCGCACCTGCTGCAGCCCACCTTCCTGTGTGACTATCCCGCCCTGGCGCAGCCGCTGGCGCGGCCCCACCGGCGCGAGCCCGGGCTGATCGAGGCCTGGGACCTCATCATCGGTGGCGTGGAACGCGGCACCGGCTTCTCCGAGTTGGTCGACCCGGTTATCCAACGCGAGGTGCTCACCGCACAATCCCTGCGCGCGGCCGGGGGAGACCCCGAAGCCATGCAATTGGACGAGGATTTCCTGCGGGCCTTGGAGTATGGCGCCCCGCCCATGGGGGGAATCGGCCTGGGCCTGGACCGCACCGTCTCGCTATTTCGCTCCGTGAGCCTGCGTGAGACGATGCTCTTCCCGCACCTGAAGCCGGAGGCTGGTGACCATGCCTGATTTCTGGACGTATGCCGCGGCACTGCTCCCGTCGATCGGCATCTGTTATCTCTTCTATGTCGTCATCAAAAGCCTGCTGGAAGGCGACCGCAACGAGCGGTTGGCGATGGCGCGACTGGAGAAAGAGCGCGAGCGTGCCGCGGCGCAGCACGCGGGTGGCGATAACCCGCTCGACTAGCCGCGATTGTCGCGCCGAATCCAGCAATTCCGCAGGCAGCGCAAAAGGTCGCACACTCAGACACATCAATCCCAGTTATCGCCTGTATGGTGAGTTGGGGAGATCACGTTGACTTCCCTAAACCCCTGCTAAAAATCTGTAGAGAAGGATCAAACCTTGGCACAGCGTGTCCAGATCATGCTTATCGACGACATCGACCAGTCGGAGGCGGCAGAGACCGTCACCTTTGGTCTCGACGGTGTCACTTACGAGATCGACCTGAGTGCCGACAACGCCGCCGACCTGCGCAACGCCCTGTCGCGCTGGGTGGGCCACGCCCGCCGCGCCGGCGGCCGTCGCCACCGACGTGCCCGGCTGGATGGACCGGCTGTTCGAGGGGCTGGACGATCATCCCGCCGCGCGCCAGCTGGTCGCCGCCACGGTCGCCGCCGAGCT
>CAKZIH010000099.1 GCA_936931335.1 uncultured Nostocoides sp.
CAGAACCGGAGGAGTCCAACGGTGTGAAGGCCGGCAGCGGCGCTGCGGACCGGTCAGCAGGGGTGGTCATCGGCGTGACCCCTGCCTCGCCGCGGACGCCCCGCGGCCCCGGGAACGGGAGAGCACCGCCAGCGACCCGCGGACCGCGCTCGGGCGCAGTTCCAGGACCTCGGCGCAGCCGGGCTCGGCGCGGGCGAAAGAGAGCAGGATGCCGGTGGCCAGCAAGGTGGTGACCAGCGAGGATCCACCGGAGGAGACAAAGGGCAGCGGCACGCCGATGATGGGCAGCGCCCCGATTACCGCGCCGATATTGACCACGGCCTGCAACAGGATCCAGACCATGATCCCGGCCGCCGCGATCCGGACGAAGAAGTCGTTGGCGCGCACCACGATCCGGAAGGCGGCATACGCAAAGAGCGCGAACAGGGCCAGCACGGTCAGGCTGCCCAGCAGCCCCAGTTCCTCGCCGATGATCGCGAAGATGAAGTCATTGTGCGGCTCGGAGAGCCACTGCCACTTCTCCTTCGACTCTCCCAGGCCGATGCCCAGCAGGCCGCCGTCGGCAAGGGCATAGCGCGAGTGCATGGGCTGGCGACAGATGCCGTAGTAGAGCGCCTCATTGCTGATCGAGCATTTGCCCGGGTTCAGCCAGATCGCGATCCGCTGCATGCGGTTGTCGCTGGTCAACGTGGCCAGCGTGAGCAGGGCCAGCCCCGCCCCACCGACGATCGCGAACCAGCGCAGGCGCACCCCGGCGGTGAACAGCATCCCGCCGACGATGCCGGCCATGACGATCCCGGTGCCCAGGTCGTGCCCGAGCATCACCAGGCCGAGCATGACCGCGGCGACCGGCAGCACAAAGGGCACCAGCGCCTCTTTGAAGTCCCCGAGCAGGGCCCGCTTGCTGGCGAGCACGCGCGCACCGAAGAGGACCAGCGCGATCTTGCCCAGTTCGGCCGGCTGGATATTGATCGGGCCGAGGCTCACCCAGTTGCGGTTGCCTTGAGTGCCCCAGCCCAGCGGGGTGAAGACCAGCAGTTGCAGGCCGAGCGCCCCGATCAGCGCGAGCCCACCGATGCGCTTCCAGAAGACCACGGGCATCCGCATCGCCACGAGCAGCGCGCCCAGGCCGAGGACGGCGAAGGTCGCCTGGGAGATGAACTCCGCATACGGGCCCTTGTCGTTGGCGATGGAGACGATCATCGACGCGGACAGGACCATGATCAGCCCGATGACCGTCAGCGCGGAGGTCAGCGAGAGCAGCAGGTAATAGGTGGCCACCGGGGCGTCCAGTGCCTCCCGGATCCGGACGACCCGGCGCCGCAGGGCCGGACCGGCCGTGGCCGGTGCGATCGTGCTGCTCACGTGGTTACTCCCCGCGGGTGCGCAGGCGCTCCACGGCGGCGGTGAAGGCGTCGCCCCGGGCGCCGTAATTGGCGAACATATCCATGGACGCCGCCGCGGGCGCGAGGAGGACGACATCGCCGGGCTGGGCGAGCCGCGCCGCGTGCGCCACGACGCGGTCCATTGCCCCAGTGTCGGTGTCCGCGATGTCGACAACGGGGACATCGGGGGCGTGTCGGGCCAGGGATTGCGCGATCAGTGCCCGGTCGGCCCCGATCAGCACCGCAGCCCGCAGCCGGCCGGCAAAACGCTCCACCAGCGGGTCGATATCGGCGCCCTTGAGCAACCCACCGGCCACCCACACCACCTGCTCGTATGCCGCCAGGGACGCCGCCGCCGCGTGCGCATTGGTCGCCTTGGAATCGTCGACGAAGCGGACTCCGGCGACCGGGGGCAGTTCCGCCGAGCGGTGCGGCTCGGGGACGAAGGAGCGCAGACCGTCGCGGACCGCGCCGGTGGGCACGCCATACGCCCGGGCGAGGGCGGCGGCGGCCAGGGCATTGGCGACCACGTGTGGGGGCACCTCGCCCTCGCCGTGCGCGAGATCGGTCAGGGTGCCCATCTCCCCCGCCGTATGCCGCCGGTCGGCGACGAAGGCGCGGTCGGCCAGCACGTCCTCGACCAAGCCGACCATCGACGGCGCCGGCAGACCCAGCGTGAAGCCGATGGCTCGGGCCCCGTCGAGGACCTCCGCCTCCTCGACCATCCGCCGGGTCTGCTCATCCTGCTCGTTGTAGATGCAGGCGACCTGGGTGCGCTCATAGACCGAGGCCTTGGCCTGCCAGTACGCGTCATACGAGCCGTGCCAGTCGATGTGATCCGGGGCGATATTGAGGCAGGCGCTGGCCAGCGGGCTCAGCGACCTGCTCCAGTGCAACTGGAAGCTCGACAGCTCCACGGCGATCACGTCATACGGCTGCGGGTGCAGCACCGCCTCGAGGATCGGGGTGCCCACATTGCCGGCGCTGGTCGCGCGCTTGCCCGCGGCGCGCAGGATCTCGGCGAGCATCTGCACCGTCGTGGTCTTGCCATTGGTGCCGGTGATCGTCAGCCAGGGCGCGGCGCCGGATTGGGCACGCATCCGCCAGGCAAGTTCGACCTCACCCCAGATCGGTATGCCGGCCGCGGCCGCCGCCGCCAGCAGCGGCTGGCTCGGTGCCCACCCAGGCGAGGTGACCACGAGGTCGATCTCGGTATCGCTGGGCAGGGTGGTGGCCGCCTGCTCGCCGGTGCGCACCTCGACATCGAGCACGGTGAGGATCTGGATCCGCTCGGCCAGCGTACTGTCCGGGGCCGGGATGGCCCCGTCCACGGCGAGCACCCGGGCGCCGCGCTCGGCGAGGGCATCGGCAGCGGCGAAACCGCTGCGGCCCAGGCCCGCGACCAACACGCGCAGGCCGGCCCAGTCCGCGCCGGCATGGGTCAGGGCGCTCAGATCGGCCCGGCTCACAGCCCGGTCACGACCCATTCGGCATAGAAAAGCCCCAGACCAAAGGCGACGAAGAGCCCGGCGACGATCCAGAACCGGATGACGATGGTGACCTCTTGCCAGCCCAAGAGTTCGAAGTGGTGTTGCAGCGGCGCCATTCGGAAGACGCGTTTGCCGGTGGACTTGAAGGAGACCACCTGGATGATCACCGACAGGGTGATGGTGACGAAGAGCCCGCCGAGGATGACGATGAGCAACTCGGTGCGGCTGAGGATGGCCAGACCGGCCAGCGCGCCGCCGAGTCCGAGGGATC
>CAKZIH010000100.1 GCA_936931335.1 uncultured Nostocoides sp.
GCCGGGCGCACCGACCGCGCCGCCGCGGCGTTGCGCTGGCTGGCGGCGCACCGCACCGAGGCCGGTTCGCTGCCGGAGAAGGTGCTGTGGGATGGCACGCCGGCCGCCGTGGCGCCGTTGGCATGGACCGCGAGCGCCGTGATCCGCGCGGTGCACGCATTGCGCGTCTCGCGGTGAGTGACTTCAGCGCGGCTCGGCGGAGGCCGGTTCCACGAGCTCGACCAGGACCCCGCCGGCGTCCTTGGGGTGCAGGAAGTTGATCCGGCTGCCGGCGGTGCCGCGCCGGGGGCTCTCATAGAGCAGTCGCATCCCGCGCGCCCGCAGCGTCGCGCTGACCGCATCGAGGTCGCTGACCCGGTAGGCGAGTTGCTGCATACCGGGGCCATTACGGTCGAGGAACTTCGCGATGGTGCTCTGCGGGGTCAGCGGGGCGAGCAACTGGATCTGCGGGCCGCTCGCGCCGACGCGCAGCATCGCCTCGGCCACCCCCTGCTCCGCATTCTCCTCCCGGTGCACCACCGCCATCCCATAGGTGTCGCGATAGAAGGCGACGGCCGCGTCGAGATCCGCGACCGCGATCCCGACGTGGTCGATCTGGGTGAATAGCGCGTCATCGTCCACGACGCCACCGTATGCCGCCCCACCGCGGCCGGCGCAGCGGTCCGGGGTGCGCGATCCGGGTCGCTAGAGTCGTTGGCACGCGAAGTCGAGTGAACAACAGTCGCACGACACCGCCGTCCAACGAGACCGCCGTCGAAACATGACAGAGGTAGAACCCGATGCCGAAGGAGGCACCCATGGCCACCGATCCCACCGTCATCGTCGCCGGGGCCCGCACGCCCATGGGGCGGATGAGCGGCGCCCTGAAGACGCAGTCCGGTTCCGACCTCGGCGCGGTGGCGATCCGCGGTGCGCTGGCCAAGGCCGGCGTCGCCCCCGCGGACGTCGACTACGTGATCATGGGCCAGGTGCTCACCGCCGGCGAGGGCCAACTGCCCGCCCGGCAGGCAGCGGTCAAGGCCGGCATCCCGATGACCGTCCCGGCGATCACCATCAACAAGGTGTGCCTGTCCGGCCTCAACGCCATCGCCACCGCCGACCAGCTCATCCGCGCCGGCGAGTTCGAGATCGTGGTGGCCGGCGGTCAGGAATCCATGACAAATGCCCCGCACCTGCTGGAAAAGAGCCGCGATGGCTACAAATACGGCACCATCGCGATGCGCGACCACATGGACTATGATGCGCTCTACGACACCTTCACCGACCAGGGGATGGGGGCGCTCACCGAGTCCGCCAACACCGGCGAGTGCGCGGTGAGCCGCGAGGATCAGGACGCCTTTTCCGCCCGTAGCCACCAGAACGCCGCCCGGGCCTGGCAAGACGGTTTCTTCGCCGAGGAGGTCGTACCGGTTTCCATCGCCCAGCGCAAGGGGGACCCGATGGAGGTGGCTAAGGACGAAGGCATCCGCCCCGACACCACCGTGGAAACCCTGGCCGGTCTGCGCCCCGCCTTCGCCAAGGACGGCACGGTCACCGCCGGTTCGTCCTCGCAGATCAGCGATGGTGCCTGCGCGGTCGTGGTAATGCGCAAGTCCCGCGCCGAAGAGCTCGGCCTGGACTGGCTCGCCGAGATCGGTGCCCATGCCAGCGTCGCAGGCCCGGACTCGACCCTGCAGTCCCAGCCCGCCCAGGCGATTGTCGCGGCCTGCGCCAAGGAGGGCATCGCCCCCACCGACCTCGACGTCGTCGAGATCAACGAGGCGTTCGCCGCCGTCGGCCTGGTCTCCGCGCGCGAACTGGGTCTCGACGAGGCCGTGGTCAACCCCAATGGTGGCGCCATCGCCCTCGGCCACCCCGTCGGTATGTCGGGTGCCCGCCTGGTGCTCACCCTCGCCCATGAGCTCAAGCGCCGCGGCGGCGGCATCGGCGCGGCCGCCCT
>CAKZIH010000101.1 GCA_936931335.1 uncultured Nostocoides sp.
CGCCGCGCGGCTGCAGCAGTTGTTGGCGCAAACTCCCGCGGTGCGTGAGCCGGCAAGCTCCACGAACATCCCGGCGATCGCGCCCGTCCCCCGGATCACCTTGGATTCCGTCACCGCGGGGTGGACGCCGGGACGCGTCGATCTGCCCGCGACCGATCTGGTGATCGAGCCGGGGGAGCATTTGGCGCTGGTCGGGCCCAATGGCGCCGGCAAGTCCACCCTGTTGGCCGTATTGGCGCGTCATCTCGATCCCTGTGGCGGCCGGATGCTCGTGGACGGCGTCGACATCCGCGAGCTCCCGCTGGCACGGGTCCGGGACCTGATGGCCGTGGTCGACGACGAACCGCATCTGTTCGCCAGCAGCGTCCGCAACAACCTGACGCTGGCGCGTCCCGGCGCTGGCGATGACGAGGTGGCGGCTGCCTTGGTTGGCGCCGGACTCGGTGACTGGCTGTCCGGATTACCCGAGGGCCTCGACACCCGAATCGGGCAGGGGGGACGTGGTGTCTCCGGCGGGGAGCGCGCGCGATTGGCGGTGGCCCGGGCCCTGCTCTCCCGGCGCCCGATCCTGCTGCTCGACGAACCGGTGGCCCACCTCGACCATCCGACTGCCCAGCATGTGCTCAGCGACCTCTTCGCGTCGGCGCATGGGCGTACCGTCTGCCTGATCACGCACCGCGCGGAGGGAACAACCTGCTGCGGTCGTGTCGTTGAAGTTTTGACCGAACCGGGGGGAGGAGACGCCAATGCCGTCCTCGCCCCTGCATCGTCTCGGGGAGTTGGAGCGAGCCGTGCTGGAGCACATCTGGTCCAGCCCGGAGGCGGTCAGCGTGCGGATGGTCCATGAGGCCGTCCGCGAGCAGCGCGAACGCGCCTATACGACCGTGTTGACGGTGATGACCCGCCTGGTCGCCAAGGGTCTGCTCACCCGCCACCGCGACGGGCGCGCCTATCTGTATGCGGCGACCGACACCCGCGAACGGCATACCGCGTTCTCCATCCGCGACCATCTCGACCGCCTCCAGCCGGGGCATCGACGCGAAGCCTTACGGCACTTCCTCGAAGGGGCGAGCGACGAGGAACTCGCCGATGTGCGCGCTGGGCTGGCCGCCATCGACGCCCGTGACACGGCAACCCAATAGCCGCTCAGGCCAGTTCCAGCGCTGTGATCGTCCACCCGCGCGGGCCCGCTTCGGCCCGCAAGGCCATGGCCCGTACCCGGCCACCCACCACGAGCACAACGCTTGCCTCGGCGACGCTCGGGCTCGGGCGGGTGGTGAGTACCCGGCGCACCTGCATCCGACGCACCCGGGCCGACTCCTGGGCCCCCGCCCGGCGCACGGCGCTGGCGTGGCGGCGAGCCACCGCGATATAGACGTCGGCCGAGCAGATCCGCACCACATGGCTGGGGTGGCGCAGCCCGGCCATCACCTCGAGCAGCGACTGCGCGATTCCGTGCAGCCAGGCGCCCGGATCCGGTAGGTCGGCGCGCTCGGCAACCGCGTCCAGGTCACCGCGCCTCGGCGTGGTCTCGAAGGCGAGCGCGTCCTGCACATAGGCGGCTTCCTCCTGGGCAACCAGGCTCAACGCGAGCTGAGCGGCGAACGGGATATCCGGGTCCAACGCCGGGGGCCGGGTATCTGGCACCGGCAGTACCCGCAGCGGCGGCAATTGCGTGGCCAGGGCGGCCCGGGCGCCATTCGTGCTCATGACCGGGCCTGCGGGATGCGCAGCACCAAGCCCGGCCGGATGAGGTCCGGGTCGGCGCCGATCGCGGTGCGATTGGCGGCATACCAGCGGGGCCATTCGGCGGCGATCTGCGCGCTGCTCGCCTGGGTGCCCAAATGCCGAGCCACGATGTCCCACAGGCATTCCCCGCGCCGGACTACGACCTCGGTTTCCTCCGCTTCGGCGCTGCGCCCGCCGACCAACCGGATGTCGGGGGCGTGCGGCGCGTTGGTGGCGCCACTGTTCCAGCGCGGATCGGGCGCCCGCAAGACGGTGGCGGGAGAGCCAGTGCTGTGGGTATCGGTGCTGTGGGTATCGGTGCTGGGCGCCGGGAACTGTGGGGCGGTGACCGCATACCCGGGAGCGGGGGCCGCGTGCGCCGCACCCGCGGGGACGGCGACCCCCACCAAACAGGCGGCGATCCGTGCGGCCCACGGGGCCGGGCCGTGCTCGCCGGAGCGGGGGCGAGTGCCCACAATCAACCACCAGGTATGCCCGCTCACCACCCCGATGGCGGCCAGCAGCGCGAACCAGCCCAGCCCGGCAAGCGCGGCCAGCAGCGCCCTATCGGGATCCGGAACCCTCGACCCGACCGCGCGGACCACCTGCATGACCGCGGTGAGGACGCCCCCGGCAGCCAGCGCTGCTGCGGCTGCCAAGGCCAGCGCGGTGAGCGCGACCCGGGGCCGGCGTCGATCGAGGGGGTAGCGATCGATGGGCTGACCATCAACCCGGCCACCTTCTCCGTGGATGGTCCCGCTGAGTTGGCGATCCATCACGCCCCTCCTCGACCTCGCGTGGGTTTATTTGATGCAGTTTGCTGCGATTTGATGCTGTGTGCAAGTGGCAGGAGCTGGTTGTGCACAACGAGTGGACCGCCCCGACGGCCCGTGGCGCCGCTGGCCCTACAGTGAGCGCGCATGGAATGGGGCCAGCGCTGGGAGCGACTATTCGCCGACCTGGAGGCGGAGTTGGCCGCGCAGGAACGGCGCGAGTGGGACAGCGAGGTCGCCGATCGCACTCGGCGCGAACGCGCCTTGATCCCGCTCGCCGCCCGCTTGTGTGCTCACCGCGGCACCGAGATCGACCTACGGCTGGCGGCCGGCATCCGGGTGCATGGCCGGCTGCTGGACGTGGGCGGCGATTGGGTGGCGCTGGCGCCCTCGCCGACGCGCGCCGCCTTGGTGCCGCTGTCCGCGATCGTCTCGATCACCGGGCTCACCGCGCGCAGCGAGAGCGCGGACTCGGCACGCCGCTTCGGGCTGGGCTACGCCCTGCGCGAGATCAGCCGGGACCGGCGGCGGGTGCAGCTACTGGACACGGCGGGCACCTCATACGAGGGCACCATCGACATCGTCGGCGCCGACTTCGTCGATCTCGCCGAACATCCGCGCGACGAGCCGCGCCGCGCGGGCAATATCCGCGAGGTGCGCACCATCCCGGTCGCCGCCATCGCGTGCATCCACAGCAACTGAGCCCTTTGACGCCGAGCCGGGCTCAGTGCTGTCACTGGTGACCTGGGCTCAGCGCGTCAACTCGTCCTCGGCGCCGCTGTCGATCAACGCCCGGGTCTGGGCATACATGCGCTGGATATAGGCCTCCAGCTCAGTGGCCTCCACCCGCCACTGGCCGCGGCCACCCACCTTGATCGCCGGCAGGTCACCGGAGCGCACCAGGGCATAGGCCTGCGCCGCCGAGACGTCGAGGATCTCGGCGACCTCGGCGAGCGGGAGGAAGCGCTTGGACATGCCCCCGAGTGTGCCGTATGCCATTCCCGCCACCCCGAAGCACCCCGTGCCCTGTGGACAACCCCCGTTCGGGATGCCGACTTGCCCCGGCTGCGCCATGCTGTGCCAGAACGACGTCCCTGGGGGTCCGATGACCGAACTGCCCACTCCCGCTGCCACCCGCCTGCGCCGTCCGTCTTGGCGCGACGCCCGCCTCCTGGGCGGGATCGCCCTGGTGCTGCTGGCCACCGCACTCGGGGCGATGGGCCTGCGCGCCGCCGACAGCCGGGTGCCGGTGTATGCCGCCCGCGAGGCCCTGTTGCCCGGCCAGGAGTTGACCGAAGACCGCCTGACCCGGGTCAATGTCCAGCTCTCGGACGCCGGGAATGTATATCTCGCTGCGGCGCAAGGCATTCCGACGGATGGTTATGCCTTGAGGGAGATCCGTGCGGGGGAGTTGGTGCCCAAGAGTGCCGTCGGTGGACCTAACGACATCTCCGTCGTGCCGATTGTGGTCTCCGTGGACGCCGCCTCGGCCGGCGCCTTGGTGGTCGGCTCCCAGGTCACCGTCTACGCCAACAGGCCCGTTGAGGCGGCCGGGGCGGGCAAGGACAGCTGGAGCGGACCGACCCAGGTGCTGCCGACCGCCACGGTTGCCCGGCTCACCGCCACCGGCGGGTTCGGCGGCGCCAATAGCCGCAATGGGGTGCAGTTGCTGGTGCCCGCCGACAAGGTCGCCGCCCTGATCGGTCTGGTCGACGACGGGGCCAAGTTCACCCTCGTCCCCATCCCCGGTTCCCTGCTCAAGGACGCCTCGTGACCCTGCGGTTGCTCACCGCACTCGAGCCGCGCCACGAAGCCGGGATCGTTGCCGCCCTGGGGGCGGTGCCCGGTGCCCAACTGGTCCGGCGTTGCCCCGATCTTGCCGACCTGATCGCGGCGAGTAGCGCCGGGCTCGCGGATGTCGCCCTGGTCTCCTCGCGGATGCGGGGTCTGGACCGCGATGGCCTCGCCCAGCTCACCGAGGCTGGGGTGCGGGTGGTCGGCGTGGTCGATGACGACGAGGCCGAGGAGCGCCGGCTGCGGCAACTCGGTGTTGCCCAGATCGTTGGCGCGGACGGCGCACCGGACGAACTCGCCGTCGTCTTGGAACGACTGGGCACGGCCGCCGCGTCCGCCGACCCGGGGCGCGCTGACCCCAAACGAGTTGATCCCGCGCGTGCCGGCCCCGCGGTCAGCGAGTTCGCCGCGGTCGAAGCCGGCCTCCCGCTGCCACCGCAGGCGGCAGGGGAGGACGAGGAAGCAGCGGAACCGGCCGGCCGGATCATTGCCGTATGGGGTCCCACCGGCGCCCCCGGCCGCACCAGCGTGGCCGTCAACCTTGCCGCGGAACTGGCCCTGCAGGAGCGTTCGGTGTTGCTCATCGACGCCGACACCTATGGCGCGTGCGTGGGGCAGGTACTCGGCCTGATCGACGAGGCTCCCGGGATCGCTGCCGCAGCCCGCACCGCCGAACTCGGCACCCTGGACCTGCCGACCCTGGCCCGACTGGCGCCGGTGGTCGACCCCGGATTCCGGGTGCTCACCGGGTTGCCGAGCTCCGGGCGCTGGCCCGAGGTGCGCGCGGACTCGATGAACCACATACTCGAGCTCGCCCGGCGAATGGCCGAGATCGTGGTCGTGGACTGCGGTTTCTGCATCGAGGACGACGAGGAACTCAGCTATGACACCCGTGCCCCGCGGCGCAATGCCGCCACGGTGGCCACCATCGCTGCGGCGGACGAGATTCTCGCGGTCGGTGCGGGGGATCCCATCGGCCTGCAGCGGCTGGTGCGCGCCATCCAAGAGCTCTCCCGAGTCAGCGCGCACCCGCCCAGAATCGTGGTCACCCGGGTGCGCGCCAGCGTGGCCGGCGGGGCCCCGGAACGCCGGGTCGCCGAGGTGCTGGACCGCTTTGCCGGGGTGCGGGTGGATGTGGTGATCCCCGACGACCGGGCCGGGTTCGATCGCTGCCTGATGTCCGGTCGCCTGTTGTATGACGTGGCCCCCAAGTCGCCGGCCCGGGCCCGCCTGCGCACCCTGGCCACCAGCCTGGCCGAGGGTTGCACCGAGGCGGCGCCGGGGCGGGCGGGCCGCATACGGGCCGCAGCCCGAGGACGGCGTCTGCGACGATGAGCCGGTGATCGAGCGCCTCACCCCGGCCGAGAGTGGTTTCCTCGCGCGCGATAGCGCCGGGCCCCGGCATGTGGGCCAGGTACAGATCTTCGGCGGCCGCACCCCGACGGATCCCACCCGGGTGGCCGCCGCGATCGCCGCCCGGGTCGCCCAATTGCCGCGCTATCGGCGCAAGGTGCTTACCGGTCCCGCCGGTCTCGGCGGCCGGGCCTGGATCGACGATCCCGACTTCGACATCGACTACCACGTGCGGCAATCGACGCTGCCCACCCCGGGCACCCGCGAGCAACTCGCCGACTTCGTCGCCCGGGTCAGCGCCCGCCCGCTGGAGCGCAGCCGCCCGCTGTGGGAGTGCTATGTCGTCTCCGGGCTCGCCGACGGCGGGGTCGCCGTGGTGACCAAGATCCACCAGGCATTGGTGGATTCCCTCGGCGCCGCCGACCTGTCCGGTCTCTCGGCGCGCCGTACGGACCGGGTCGAGCCGGCCGAGGTCTGGGAGCCGGAACCCGCCCCAGGCCTACCCGACCTGCTGGCCGATGCCGTCGCCGAGGCGATCCGCCGGCCGGGCACGCTGGCCGGCACGGTACGCACCGGCATCGGCGATCTGCGCAGTACCGCCCGCCAGGTCGGCCGGGCAACCGGCACCCTGGCCCAGGTGGCCCGTCGCAGCGCTGGCGACCGGGCCTTCGCGGTGGACACCGCCCATGCGCGCCGCTACCTGATGGTCGACGCGGAGCTTGCGGCATACCGGGACATCCGCGCCAAGGTGCACGCGCTCGGGCACCCCGAGCCGAGTATCCACGGATTGACGCTGACCGTGCTCACCGGAGCGCTGCGGACGTGGTTGCTCGCCCGCGGCGATCACGTCCGGCCGGAACGCTCGATCCGGGCGCTGGTGCCGCTTGCGGTCCCCGGGGCCGGCAGCGAGGAGGACGGCTCCCGCGTCGAGCCGGCGTTCGTCGACCTGCCGGTCGGTGAACGCTCCCCGCTGACCCGCCTGCACCAGATCGAGTTCGCGTTGGGCCGAGAGCGCCGCGGGATGGCGGCCGGCGAACTCGCCGCGCTCTCCGGCTTCGCGCCACCGGGGCTGCATACCTTGGGGGCGCGGGTGGGGACGTCACTATCCCAACGAATGTATGACGTCCTGGTCACCAATGTCCCCGGCCCCCAGGGCCGCCGGTATGCCGATGGCGTGCCCCTGCGGGCGACCTATCCGGTCCTTCCGCTCGCCCCCGGTCACGCGCTCGCGGTCGGGATGACCAGCTACCGCGGCCAGGTGCATCACGGCATCCTGGCCGACCGCGACGCGGTCCCCGACCTCGACGTGCTCGGCGGTGCGCTCGCCGAGGCCATCGAGGAACTGCGTGAGCGCGCCACCGCCACCACCGATCCGGCAAGGAACCGATGACCACCCGCCTCTACCTCCCGCTGACACCCGCCGACGTGACGACCCTGCACGAGCGTGGTGAATTGCCTCCCGCCCGACCCGCGTATGGCGTTTCCCCCGCCCTGATCGCGGCCACCGGGCGCGAGGACGAGGAAGAGCGCGAGTACCTGGCGTTCCAGGACGCGGTGGCCGCCGCCGGCGATCTGGCCGGGGCGCAGGGACGGATGCTGGTGCTCGCCCTCGACCTACCTGAGCGGGATGTCGCCTTCGCCCCCGACAGCACCGAATCCCGGCTCGGACGGCCGATCGCGCGGCGCGAGGCGGTCTCCATACACGTCGGCGAAGAAGCCGGGCCCGACGCCGATCTGCTGTGGTACGACATCACCGAGCTCGAGGTCGTGGCCGGACTGCTGGTCTGAACCGGGGCTGCTGGCCGGAACCATGGACGTATGCGGCGCCCCGCCCGGTCGGCTGGTTAGGGTTTGTGGAGGTTGCCCACAGGCCAAAGGAGACCCCCATGGACGGAATCAGCCGCATCCCCGCGCCGATCAACGAACGCGTACGTGACTATGCGCCCGGCTCGCCCGAGCGCGAAGACCTGCTCACCGCGCTGGCCGAGGTGGGGGGAACCACATACGACCTGCCCCATGTGATCGGTGGTCGCGAGGTCGTCGGCTCCGGGGCGCGCATCGACGTCCGCTCCCCGCACCGCCACCGGCACGTGCTGGGCACCCTGCGCAACGCCCAGGCGAGCGAAGCCGAGGCGGCCGTGGCCGCCGCCCGCGCCGCCGCC